>NZ_JBICKE010000083.1:0-13226 GCF_043103865.1 Pseudomonas sp. yb_5 | reverse complement strand
CGCGGGTAAACCCGCTCCTACCACGGTGGTGGGCACACATCGGGGGTTGGAATCAGGCTGTTGTAGGAGCGGGTTCACCCGCGAATAGGCCGGCACAGGCAGCGCATCCCTGTGAATCAACCCGCACCCCCTGCCATCGGCATCCACCACTTCCAATGCCTCCAGGTGCTGGTATCGGCCAAACAGCTCCAGCAGCTGCCCGATCGTGGCATTCAAGTGCACTGTCGGTTGTTCAGCCAGTGGCACCTGCGTCAGTGCTGGTAAAAGCCCGCTGTCGCGTACCCCCATCTCCTGTGGCCGCCCTAACAAGTAGCCCTGCACCAGGTCCACGCCCATCTCCACCAGCACCGCCAGCTCTTCCGCCAGCTCGATGCCCTCGGCAATCACCTGTGCCTTCGATGCCCGGGCGATCTGCAGAATGGAGCCAACAAACTCGCGCTTGAGCGGGTCACGGTGGATGCCGTCAATGAAGTGCCGGTCGATCTTCACGTATTCGGGGCGCAGCTCCGACCACAGGCGCAGGCTGGAATATCCCGCGCCCAGGTCGTCGATGGCAATCGAGAAGCCCATGTCGCGATAGTGGTGCAGGGCATTGGACAGCAGCTGGAAATCGTCGGTGGGCGTGTGCTCGGTCAACTCGATCACCACCCGGCTGGGCGGCAGGCCAACCTGTTCGAGCAGTTTCAGGGTCAGGCCAGAAGGGTAGTGCGGCTCCAGCAGCGATTCGGGCGAGATGTTGAGAAACAGTTTGCCCTGCAGTTGCTGCTCGCTGAAGCGTCGGCAGGCGCTTTCTCGGCAAGCGGCTTCCAGCTCGGTCAGGCGGCCGGCCTGGCGGGCGATGGTAAACAGGTTGAGCGGCGCATGCAGCGGGCTGTTGGACGGACCACGGCTCAGCGCCTCATGGCCGAACACCCTATGTTCACTCAGGCACACGATAGGCTGGAACAGACTGTGAATACTGCGTTGAGCCAGGATGGCACTCAAGGCGCTGAGCTGTTCGGCAACGGTCATGATGTATTCCTGAAAATGAAAAGGCCGGGCATCTACATGCCCGGCCCCCATATTTCACGACAGCACGATGACTGTTTGATGACAGGTCGCATTATTCTGCCATCATTGCTGAGGTGCCTTACTTCTTGGCCACCTTGGTGCTGGCACTGAGGTAGTCGATCAGGATGCGACCGGTTTCCGCAAGGTAAGCGTCGTCTTCCGGCTTGGTGTTTTCATCCTCGACCGGCAGAGCATCTTCGTCCTCTTTCTTCAGCTCTTTCAGCGGTTCTTCACCCTTGGCCTTGCGGCGGATGTTTTCCAGCGCCAGTTGCTTGGTCTCGATGCTGTCGTGGCGGGCGCGGCGTTCCTGTTCGTTGAGGCTGACGGTTTTCTCGTTCATCAGCTTCTGGGTCAGGGCCAGGCGGTCGCGGATGTAGGTGAACTCGGCATCCTTGTCGCTGCGTGCCTCATGCTGCGCCTTGAGCTGGGCCAGGAACGGCCTGAACGGATCGGCCACAGGCTTGACCACCGGGCGGATGGTGTCCCACGGCATGGCCTCTGGCAGGGCGCTCTCGCCGATTTCCTTGGTGTCGATGATCGATGGGTAGTCGATGTCCGGCAGTACCCCCTGATGCTGGGTGCTCTGCCCGGAAACGCGGTAGAACTTGGCCAGGGTCAGCTTCAGCTCGCCATGGTTGAGCGGCTGGATGGTCTGCACGGTGCCTTTGCCGAAGGTCTGGCCACCGATGATCAGCGCGCGGTGGTAGTCCTGCATGGCACCGGCGAAGATCTCCGATGCCGAGGCCGACAGGCGGTTGACCAGCAGTGCCAGCGGGCCCTTGTAGAAGGCCCCCGGGTTTTCGTCTTCCAGCACGTCGACGCGGCCGTCACTATTGCGCACCAGCACGGTCGGGCCTTTTTCGATGAACAGGCTGGTCAGCTCGGTGGCTTCCTGCAGCGAGCCGCCGCCGTTGTTGCGCAGGTCGATGACCACGCCATCGACTTTTTCTTTTTGCAGTTCGGTGAGCAGCTTCTTCACGTCACGCGTGGTGCTCTTGTACTCCGGGTCGCCCGCACGGTAGGCCTTGAAGTCCAGGTAGAAGGCTGGAATCTCGATGATGCCCAGCTTGTAGTCACGCCCGTCCTGCTTGAGCTTGAGCACCGACTTCTTCGCCGCCTGCTCTTCAAGCTTCACCGCTTCACGGGTGATCGACACAATCTTGCTGGTCTGGTCGCTAGGTGCATTGCTGGCCGGGATGATTTCCAGGCGCACCACCGAGCCTTTTGGGCCACGGATCAGCTTGACTACTTCGTCCAGGCGCCAGCCCACCACGTCGACCATTTCCTTGTTGCCCTGGGCTACGCCGATGATTTTGTCGGCCGGGGCCACCTGCTTGGTCTTGGCTGCCGGGCCTGCCGGCACCAGGCGCACGATCTTGACCTGGTCGTTGTCGCTTTGCAGCACCGCACCGATGCCTTCGAGCGACAGGCTCATGTTGATGTCGAAGTTCTCGGCGTTGTCCGGCGACAGGTAGTTGGTGTGTGGGTCGTAGGACTGGGCGAAGGTGTTGATGTAGGCCTGGAAGATGTCCTCGGCACGGGTCTGATCCAGGCGCGCGAGCTGGTTCTTGTAACGCTTGATCAGGGTTTCCTGGATCTGCTTGGGTTCCTTGCCGGCGATCTTCTGGCGCAGCACTTCGTCTTTCACGCGTTTGCGCCACAAGTCGTCGAGCTCGGCCTGGTTCTTCATCCACGGTGCGTCCTTGCGATCGATCAGCAAGGTTTCCTTGGTGGTGAAGTCCATCTTGTCCACGCCCTTGTTCAGCTCGGCCAGGGCGAAGTCCAGGCGTTGCTTGACGCGGTCGAGGTAGCGTTTGTAGATGGTGAAGCCCGGGTCCAGGTTGCCGCTCTTGAGGAAATCGTCGAATTGCCTTTTCCATTTATCGAATTCGGCAATGTCGGCAGCGGTGAAGTAGCTGCGCGCCGGGTCCAGCAGCTTGATGTAGCTGTCGTAGATAATGACCGAACGGGCATCGTCCAGAGGTGGCTTGCTGTAGTGGTGGCGCTTGAGCAATTCCACCACGTTGAGGCTGGCGACGATCTCGTCGCGGTCGGGCTGCAGGCTGTCCCACTTGTTGGCGGCCGCCGCATTGCCGCCGAGCGTGAGGCTGCCCAGGCCGATCATCACAGCCAGTGCGGTGCTTGGAAGGAAATGCTTCATGCTGATTCGACGTGGAGGCAATTGATCACGCATAGTAGGCCGTCTTTTCCGTTGCCGGTTCCATGGAGCCGGGCAAATACTGCAAAAGGCCTGAGGTAAGCGACCTCAGGCCCAGTCATGATTCAACTATGGAGGCACTGTGAAGGCATTGCAAGGCGTTGACGGACATGTGGAGTGGGTCGAGGCCGAGCGCCCGACCTGTGACGCGGGCCAAGTGCGCATTCGCGTGGCCGCAGCGGGGCTGAACCGCGCCGACCTGCTGCAGATGAAAGGTTTGTACCCGCCACCACCAGGTGCCAGCCCGTACATGGGACTGGAGTGTTCCGGGGTGATTGAAGAGGTGGGGGCTGGTGCCGATTGGCGCGTGGGTGACCGCGTTTGCGCCCTGCTGGCCAGCGGCGCCATGGCCGAGGAAGTGGTGGTCGATGCCCGTCACGTCCTGCCGGTACCCGAAGGCCTTGGCCTGCATGAGGCGGCAGCGCTGCCGGAGGTGTATGCCACCGCCTGGCTGAACATCTTCCAGCTCGGTGCGGTGAAGGCTGGCGAGAAGGTGTTGGTGCACGCCGGCGCCAGTGGCGTTGGCTCGGCCGCCATCCAGCTGTGCAAGGCGTTCGGCAGCCCGGTGTGGGTCAGCGTCGGTTCGCAGGATCGTCTGGCCTACTGCCAAGCGCTGGGCGCTGCGGGTGGTGTGGTCCGTAACGAAAACCTGGACGAGCTGGAAGGTTTTGGCCCGTTCGACGTGATTCTCGACCCGGTGGGCGCTAGCTACGGTGAGCTGAACCTCAAACTGCTGGCCCGCGACGGTCGCTGGGTGATCATCGGCCTGATGGGCGGACGCAAGTTTGAGCTGGACCTGGCCCAAGTGCTGGGCAAGCGCCTGGAAATCACCGGTTCCACCCTGCGCAACCGTGACGACGGCTTCAAGGCCGAGCTGCTGAGCGAACTGCAGCAGCACGTATGGCCACTGTTTGCCGAGGGGCGTTTGTCGCCGCAGCTGGTCGATACCTATCCGGTGGAGTTTGCCCAGGCGGCGTATGCCGAGCTGGAGACCAATCAGGTGTCGGGCAAGCTGGTGATGGTGATCGACCCTAGCCTGGTGTAAGCCGGCCAGGCCCCTTCACGGGTAAACCCGCACCTGCATTGAGATCGCCACAATTTGAACACTGTGCGATGTAGGAGCGGGTTTACCCGCGAAGAAGCCGGCACAACCCACAAAGACCTTCAGCTCCAGCTCAGAATCGGCCACCCATTGATCTCGGCATGCTCGCGCAACACCGCATCCGGGTTCACCACATGCGGATGATCCACCTTCAACAGCAACGGCAAGTCATTCCTCGAATCGGAATAGAAACTCGCGCCTTCCAGGTTTTCCTGCTCCTGGTCCAGCCACTCCAGCAAGCGAGTGATCTTGCCCTCACGATAGGTCAGCACCCCGAGGGTCTTGCCGGTGTACACCCCGTTCACTGCCTCCAGCTCGATGGCCAGGTACTCATCCACGCCCAGTCTCGCGGCAATCGGCCCGACCAGATGCGTACCCGAAGCGGAAATGATCAGGATGCGATCCCCACGCTTGCGGTGCTCGGCAATGCAGCGGCAGGCGTCACCGTAGATGATCGGTTCGATCACTTCTTCGACCCACGGTGCCACCAGGTGCTCGACTTCTTCCAGGGTACGCCCGGCAATCGGCTCCAGGCTGAAGGCCATGTAGTCCTCCATCTGCAGGTGGCCCCTGCCATAAGCTTCCATCAGTTCATGGTCGCGGCGCAGGAAATCCTTGCCGTCGACCCAGCCCAACCGGGCCATCTGCTCGCTCCACAGTGAGGCGCAGTCGCCGTGGATCAGGGTTTCATCCAGATCGAAAATTGCCAGTGCCATGGTGTTGAGTCTCCTTAAGCCACTTCCCGCAGCGCAGTGGGGTCGATCGACACGCTTACCCGTTTCCCGTCCGCGTGCAGGTCGGCCGGCGAGCGGTTGAGCACATCGACCACCAGCTCCACTTCGCGCACCCGCACCCGGTAGCGGATCACGTTGCCCAGCAGGCTGTGGCTGCGCACCTCGGCGTCCAGCTCGCCGTGCTCGCCAAGGGTGATCGACTCCGGGCGGATCGCCAGGCGGCTGGCCACCGGGCGCTGCAGCAGGCGGCTGGCGCTGTCGGCGTCGAGCAGGTTGTAGTTGCCGATGAATCCGGCGGCAAACAGGTCCACGGGGGCGGTGTAGAGGGTTTCGGCATCGCCGCTCTGGACGATGCGCCCTTGGTTCATCAGGAAGATGCGGTCGGACATGGTCAGCGCTTCCTCCTGATCGTGAGTGACGAATATGGTGGTCAGCCCCAGTTCGCGCTGGATGGCGCGAATCTGCTCGCGCAGGTGCTTGCGGATACGCGCATCCAGCGCCGACAACGGTTCGTCGAGCAGCAGCAGGCGCGGGCGGGTGACCAGTGAGCGTGCCAGGGCCACGCGCTGGCACTGGCCGCCGGAAAGCTGGTGCGGGTAGCGCCCGGCGAACTTGCCCAGCTCCACCAGCGCCAGCACCTCGTGTACCCGCAGTTGGCTTTCGTCGGCCTTGACCTTCTGCATGCGCAGGCCAAAGGCAACATTCTGCTCCACGGTCATGTTAGGGAACAGCGCGTAGCTCTGGAACACCATGCCGATGCCACGCTTTTGCGGGCTTAGCGGCACGATGTCTTGGCCGTCGAGCAGTATCTGCCCGCTGTCCACCGGGGTCAGCCCGGCAATGCAACGCAGCAGGGTGGACTTGCCGCAGCCGGACGGGCCGAGCAGGGTGACGAATTCGCCGCGTTCGATGTGGCAGTCGATACTCTCGAACACCGGGCTGCCGGCGTAGCTTTTCTGTAGTTTCTGTACGCTGACGAAGTTCATGTCAGGTCTTGTCCTTGTTCAGGCGGTTGGCGACCCAGGTCAGTACCAGCACGAAGGCGAAGTAGGAGATCACCAGCGCGCTGTTGAAGTGGCCGCTGCTGTTGCGCATGTTGTTCAGGTACACCTGCAGGGTCTCGTAGCGGGTGCCGACCAGCAGGTTGGCAAACACGAATTCGCCGAACAGGAACGAGAACGACAGCAGCACTGCCACCATCAGGCCCTGGCGCAGGTTCGGCAGCACCACCAGCAGTGCGGCCTGCCAGGTGCTGGCGCCGAGCAGCTGCGCGGCGTCCATCAGGTCGCGCAGGTTGATGGCCTGCAGGTTGTTGGTGATGGCCCGGTACATGAACGGCAGGGCGATGGTGAAGTAGCAGCCGATCAGGATCCACGGTGTGCCGACCATGGCCATCGGCCCGCTGCCATACAGCTGCAGCAGCCCCACCGACGACACCACTGGCGGCACCGCGAATGGCAGCAGGATGAGGATGTTCATCAGCGCGTCGAGCCGCGGGAAGTGGTAATGCACCACGAACAGCAGTGGCAAGATCAGCACCACCGACAGCAGCAGTGCACCTACGCACACCAGCAGCGACTGGCCGAAGGCCGCAAGGAAGCGCGGCTCGCTCCACAGCGCCGCATACCACTTGAGGGTCAGGCCGCTGGGCAGCAGGGTCGCCGACCAGCTGGTGGCCAGCGAGTAGAGGAGGGTGCCGGCCAGGGGCAGCAGCAGGATCAGGAACAGCAGGTAGACCACGAGGCGGTGGTACCAGCCGCCGGAACGGATGTCAGCGCGCATGGTAGCTCCTTTTCAGCAGCCATTGATGCACCACCGTGACCAGCGTCATCAGCCCCACCAGCACCATTGCCAGGGCGCTGGCCAGGTTCGGATCGAGGCTGATGTCGCCCGCCACCAGGCCGGCGATGCGGATCGGCAGTACGTTGAAGTTGCCGGTGGTCAGTGCGTACACGGTGGCGTAGGCGCCGAGGGCATTGGCCAGCAGGATGACGAAAGTGCCCAGCAGCGCCGGGGCCAGCACCGGCAGGCCGATGTGCCGCCAGTACTGCCAGTGGTTGGCGCCCAGCAGCGCGGCTGACTCGCGCCAGTCTTCGCGCAGGGCGTCGAAGGCGGGGTAGAGCAGCAATACGCCCAGCGGGATCTGGAAGTAGGTGTACACCAGGATCAACCCGCTTTTGGAATAGATACTGAAGTCCTCCAGCAGGCCAACTTGCTTCAGCAGCAGGGTCAGCGCGCCGTTGAAGCCGAGCAGGATGATGAAGGCAAAGGCCAGCGGCACACCGGCAAAGTTGCTGGTCATGTTGGCGAAGGCGCTGACGAAGTCGCGCAGCTTCGAGTCCACCTGGCGCAGCGAGTAGGCGCCGAGGGTCGCAATGACGATGCCGAACACGCTCGACCAGAAGCTGATTTCCAGGCTGCGTTGCAACGCCTGCAGGTAGAACTTGGAGGCGAACACCTTGCTGAAGTTGTCGATGCCCCAGCCGGCTTCCGATTGCAGGCTGTTGATCGCCACCCAGGCCAGTGGGGCGACCTGGAAGATGACGAAGAACACGGCGAACGGCAGCAGGCAGAGCAGGGCCAGGTAGCGGCCACGTATGCCGCCACTCACTTCAGTAGCTCCCGGCAAACCGTCTTGTCGTGCGCGGCGCCCAGCAGCTCGCAGATGGTGCCGCACAGTTCGGTCTGCAGTGGTTTGGCGGCCGGGTCCAGGCTGAAGGCGTCGCCGAAGACGAACAGCGGCACTTCACGTTCTTCAGCCAGCAGGCCGTTGTGCGAACGGTCGTTGTTCATGCCGTGGTCGGCGGTGACCAATACCTGGTAGCCCTCTTCGAGCCAACCGGGCAGGTAGTCGGCCAGCAGGATGTCGACGCTGCGTGCAGCATTGCGATACTGGCTGCTGTCCAGGCCGTGGCGGTGACCCACGTCGTCAACGCTCATCGGGTGCACCAGCAGGAAGTTGGGGGCGTGACGGCGGCGCAGGTACTCGCCATCGGCCAGAAGGTGCGAATCGGGGTAACGGTCGTCCCAGTAGAACAGCCCGTGCTGGATCGGCAGCTTCGGCGCGTGGGTGTGGCGGTCGCGCTGCGGGTCGAAGGGCGAGCGATTGTACAGCTCGCTCATCCAGTGATAGGCCGCCGCCGCGGTGCCCAGGTTGGCCTCGCGGGCGTAGTGAAACACGCTGCGCTGGTTGGACAGGCGGTTGATGTTGTTGTGCACGATGCCGCTGTCGATTGGCGGCACGCCGGTGAGGATGCATTCGTACAGCGGCCGCGACAGCGATGGCAGCTCGCATTCCACGCGGTACAGCGCGGCACGGTCGGCCTCGACGTAGGCGTGCAGGTGGCCCATCGCATGGTGGGCGACCTGGTAGTTGAGGCCGTCGAGCAGGACCAGGATGACGTTGTGTTGCATGTTTTCTCCAGTCATGAACCGCGTTGGCATCTTCGCGGGTAAACCCGCTCCTACATGTATCGCGTATCCCTGTGTAGGAGCGGGTTTACCCGCGAAAGGGCCGGATCAGGCGCTACAAAGCCCGGCCCCTTACTCCATCTCGATGATCACCTGCTCCTGCCACATCTGCGGCAGTTTCTTCGAGGTGGCTTCCCAGGCCTCGGCATTCTTGATCGGCTGGGCGGCAGCGTACTGGTCGTTGGGCAGCAGCTTGGCCTGCACATCCGCTGGCAGCTTCAGGTGCTCGGCCCGGATCGGCCGCGCATGGCCCTTGGCCAGGTTGATCTGCCCGGCGTCGCTGAAGATGTATTCACGGGTCAGCTTGGCCGCATTGGGGTGCTTGGCATACTTGTTGATGATGGTGGTATAGCCGGAGATCACCGTTCCGTCCGACGGGATCAGCACTTCAAAACGCTTGGGGTCGATCTGTTCACGGTAGCTCAGGCCGTTGAAGTCCCACACTACGCCAACTTCCACTTCGCCCTTTTCCAGGGTCTGGATGGTCGGGTTGGCCAGCGACAGGCGCTTCTGCTGCGCCAGCTTGGTGAACAACTGCAGGCCTGGCTGGATGTTCTGCTCGTCACCTTTGTAGGCGATGGCCGCAGCCAGCACGCCGTTGGCGGCCTGGGCGGCGGTGCCGACGTCACCGATGGCGACCTTGTACTTGCCTTTTTCCAGGTCATGCCAGGTTTTCGGCCGTTCCTCTTCCTTGACCAGGTCCTTGTTGATGATGAAGGCGATCGTCCCGGTATAGGCCAGCGCCCAGTGGCCGTCCTTGTCCTTGGCCCATTCCGGCACCTGGTCCCAGGTGCTTGGCTTGTAAGGCTGGCTGACGCCCTTGGTCACCGCGATCGGGCCGAAGGCGGCCCCCACGTCACCGATGTCGGCGCTGGCGTTGTCCTTCTCGGCTTCGAACTTGGCCAGTTCCTGGGCCGAACTCATGTCGGTGTCGCTGTGCTTGAGTCCGTAGTTGCTGGCCAGGTCTTCCCAGGTGCCTTTCCAGTTGGCCCAGGCGTCGGGCATGCCCACGCTGTTGACAGTGCCTTCCTTGCGGGCGGCGTCTTCCAGGGCCTTGAGGTCAGTGCCAGCGGCCATGGCCGTGGTGCACAACGCGATGGCCGAACCAAGCAGTGACGCCATGAAGAACTTTTTCATCCGAAGCTCCTTTGGGTGGGTGCCTTTACGATCGTTGTTCTGGGTAAAGCCGTTGCAAGCCTTTGACTGGCACCTTTGGTCTAGGTCAGCAAACCTTGAGCCAAGGTAGGCCGCTTGCGTGACAGTTTGATGTAGGGAGGGGGCCGGTGAGGGCCCTGAAGCTACAGCGTAGACCAGGTAATCGCCCCGGTTCTGCTGGCTTGGCGCGTTTCTGGCAGTACCTGGCACAAGCCTTTGTCACAGGATGTTCATCAGCCCTGCATAGGCTTGCACTATTCTCAATCTGCCCTGTGATGGGGCTGGACTAGTCCAGATAGGTAACCTTTTGATGCAGTCGACGCCCCCGCGTGCGGTAACAGCCATCTGCCATGCCCTGCAGGAGCAGATCGAGCATGGCCTGCTGGCGCCGGGCGGCAAGCTGCCGGCCGAGCGGCGGCTCAGCGAGGTGTTCGACACCACGCGCATTACCCTGCGTGAGGCGTTGGTGCAGCTTGAGGCCCAAGGCTTGATCTACCGCGAAGAGCGCCGAGGCTGGTTCGTTGCGCCGCAGCGCTTGACCTATGACCTGATCGAGCGCAGCCACTTCCATGCCATGGTGCGCGATCAGGGGCGGGTGGCCAGCACCGAACTGCTGTCGGCGAGGCTGCAGCCGGCTTCGGCTGCCATCTGTGCACGCTTGCAGCTGCCGGCGTTGTCCAGCGTGGTGCGCGTCTGCCGGTTACGGCGGATTGACGGGCGGGCGGTGCTGTATGCCGAGCACTACCTCAACCCCCGGTACTTTCCCGGCATTCTCGAACACGACCTGGCGCAGTCACTGACCGAGGTTTATGGGCGGGTGTATGGCATCGAATACGGGCAGGTGTGCTTCGAGATCCTGCCGACAGCGTTGCCGGTGGAGGCGGCCAGTGCCTTGAAAGTGTCGGCGGGCAGCCCGGGCTTGCACATTACCCGGGTCAACAGTGACCAGCATGGGCACTTGATCGACTGCGACCTCGAGTATTGGCGGCATGATGCGATCCGCATTCGTGCCCAGGCTGGATGAGGTGTTGCCTTCTTCGCGGGTAAACCCGCTCCTACGAACTGGCCTCCGTCATCCCACCCCCACCGGCTGTCACCACTTGCACCGACAATCGCGGCGTCGCCAGGTCAAGCCCGGCCTCGTCCAGCTGCCGCTTCAAGGCCAGGTTGAACGCCCGCGACACCTCCCACTGCTTGATCGGCGCGGTCTTGAAGCGCGCCCGCAAGATCGCCGAGCCTGACTCGAAGCTCTCCACCCCCTGCAGCTCCAGCGGCGACCAGATGTTGCGGCGCATCAGCGGGTCATTGCGCAGCTTCTGCCCCACTTCGCGAATCAGCGTGATCGCTTGGTCGATGTTCATGCTGTGCGGGATTGCCACGCGGAAGATCGCGTAGCCGAACTCCCGCGAGTAGTTCTTGATGCTCTTGATCTCGCTGAACGGGATGGTATGCACAATGCCGTCGATGTCGCGCAGGCGCACGGTACGAATGGTCAGCCCTTCCACCGTGCCCAGGTGGCCGCCGACATCCACATAGTCGTCGATGGCCAGCGAATCCTCGATGATGATGAACAGGCCGGTGATCAGGTCGGCCACCAGCGACTGCGCGCCAAAACCGATGGCCAGGCCGATCACACCGGCACCGGCCAGCAGCGGGGTGACGTTCATGCCCATGTTGGCCAGTGCGACGATGACCGCGATGATGAAGATGACCACGAACATCACGTTGCGGATCAACGGCATCATGGTTTGCGCACGGGCGTTGGCCAGCCCCCGGCGCGAGCCCACCAGGGCATGGTGTACGGCGGTGTCGGCAAGGATCCACACCAGCCAGGCCACCATCAGCGTGCCGGCCAGGCCCAGTAGGCGCAGGCTGACGTCATGGCCGTCACCCTCGGCGAAGCTGATCATCGACACGCCCCACACGCGCAGGCCCAACTCGATGAACACCAGCCAGATGAACAAGTGCACCAGCAGGTAGCCGAAGTTGCGCAGGCGCTCGGTGTACACCGCCTGGCGCTTGCTGGCCCGCTTGGGGTTGGCAGTATGGCGGCGCACCAGGCCGTTGAGCACCATGCACACCACCACCAGCACCGTGCACATCAGCGACTGGCGCAGGGCAGTGCTGGTGTCGCCGGCGGAGACGAAGGTGGCGAACAGCGAAATGGCCACCAGGATCAGCGCTGGAATGAACCAGAAGCTGCCGAGGATCTCGATGGTATCGCTGAGGGTGCGTCGGGTCAGGCGCCGCGACAGTGGCTGGTTGCGGATCAGGTGGGCGATCGGGCGGCGGAAGCGCAGGATGAACAACCCGGTGCACAGCGCCGCAATTACATTGGCCAAGGTCGCCAGGGCGTGGGCCAGGTGGGTACCGAGGGCCACCAGCATGCGTGGATCGCTCATCGCCTCGCCAAACGCGGCGAAGCTGCCGATCAGCCACAACGGGCGAAACGCCTGGCGCCGCAGGATGTGCAGGGCACGGTGGCGGTGTGGGCCGTCCAGCAAGGAAAAGGCGATGACGCAAATGGCCGAAAAGCAGGTACCGACCACCAGGGCGTAGGCCAGCACCATGGCCAGCGATTTGCCCAGCGATGGCGGCAGCACGAAACTCAGGTACACCGTGAACACCAGCGCGACCAACCATGGGCCAAGCTTGCGCAAGGCAAAGCGCACCAGGTCCCAGGTACGCGGGTGTTGTGGCAGTTCTTCGCTCAGGCCAAAACGCAGGCGTAGCCGATGGCCGACCCAGTTGAAGGCATAGGCCAGCACGCTCCACACGGCAATCACTGCAGCAAAACCGAACAGGATCGCCGGCCACTGGTGCACGGGCACCATCAGCTCGGTCAGTTCGGCCTGTGCCTGTTCGATTTCCGCGGCCCAGCGGTGGAATGGACTGGCATCGCCGCTGAACTGTTTTTCAAAGTCGTGCAGGGCACCGCCGATCAGACCGAGCACACCCTGTTCAACACTGGGTTGCGATTGCCGGGTGGCGTCGCGCAGTTTTTTCAGGTCGGCCAGCAGCTTGGCCCGCTGCTGGTCATTTTCGAGGTTCTTGATCACCTCATCCAGCGATTTGCCCAGTGGCTCGGTGGCCTCTGGCTGGGCGGGCGCGCTGCCGCCCAGCAGGCCAGGCAGGCCCGCTGCTTGTGCCGGGGCAATGAAAAGCAAGAGCATCAGGAACAGGTAACGCAGGAGGGCAGGCACTGGAAAATCTACCTCAGGTCAAACGATTGACCGAGTGTAGAGGTTTATGTCGGCAGTTTCTCGAGGATCTTCCAGCAGGTGAGGCCGAAAATACCCAAGGTGCCGATCCACATCATCAGTACACCGATGTTGCGTTCGCGCATGCTGAAGCCGATGGTCAGCAGCATCAGGAACAGGAACACCGGTACGAACAGTGACAGGAACGGGGACATGGACAGCAATCCTTTTGCAGTGGGGCCATATAACAAGCATAGCGCTTGGCAAGCGAGGCGTGATTGACCTTGAGCATGTGC
>NZ_JBICKE010000082.1:0-127807 GCF_043103865.1 Pseudomonas sp. yb_5 | reverse complement strand
GCTGCCAAGTCGACCGCAGCAGCCAAACCTGCGGCCAAGCCAGCTGCCAGGGCGACCGCTGCCGCCAAGCCTGCGGCCAAACCGGCTGCCAAGTCGACCGCTGCAGCCAAACCTGTGGCCAAGCCAGCTGCCAGGGCGACCGCTGCCGCCAAGCCAGCGGCCAAACCAGCTGCCAAGTCGACCGCCGCAGCCAAACCTGCGGCCAAGCCAGCCGCAAAACCAGCTGCCGCCAAGGCACCTGCACGCACGGCCGTCAAACCTGCCGACGCCAAAGCTGCTACGCCAGCCGCCGCCACCAACTCGGAGAGTCCGGCCCCGGCAGCACCGTCTGCACCTTTGAGCAGTCCGGCTCAGGCACCTTCGGCGTCCTGAAGCGCAGCGGCCGCGACGCGCAACTGAACTAGCGCGTCATGATGTAGAGCCTGGTCCGGTGCCAGCCGGGCCAGCCAGTCATCCGCGGGCTCATGGGAGCCCGCGGGCCACTGTCGCGAGCGCTCCTGCAAGCGCTCCAGCAGAGTTTTTTCTGCCCGCAATTCCAACCCTTTCACCTGTTCACGCAACGCCGCCAGTTGTGCATCATCCGATGCTTTCGCTCGCCATTGCTGGCGCAGGCTGCGTAGTGGGGCGACCACTTCACGTTGCCAGGGCTCGGCAAGTTCTTGCAGTGCTTGCGCGCGTTCGCCCAGTACGGCCACGCCACGTGCTTGCAGCCAAGTTGCGCACAGCAGCAGGCAGACATCACCGCCCAGTGCCTGCAGTTCAAGGCAGGCGGCTTGCACGCCGGGCCTGGCATACAGGGTCAGGGCGTAATTCCACAGGTCGGTGTGCATGGTTCCACTCGCGCTATGGGCCGAGGAAGCTGGTAGACTCCGCGACCATCATGATCAGACTATCCAACCTCACTTTACAGCGTGGTCCGCAGCGCTTGCTAGAAGGCGCCGAGATGACCCTGCACGCCGGTCACAAGGCCGGCCTGATCGGCGCCAACGGCGCCGGAAAATCCAGCCTGTTCGCCTTGCTGCGCGGTGAGCTGTCGCCCGATGGCGGTGACTGCCAACTGCCCGGCGACTGGCGCATCGCCCATATGCGCCAAGAGGTCGACACCCTCGATCGCCTGGCTGTGGACTATGTGCTTGATGGCGACGTGCGCCTGCGCAAGGTCCAGGCCGAATTGGCCGCGGCCGAGCAGGCCCACGACGGCACCGCCCTGGCGCGCCTGCACAGTGAGCTGGAAAGCGCCGACGGCTATACCGCCGACGCCCGTGCGCGCAAGTTGCTGGCTGGGCTGGGCTTCACCAACGAGCAGATGGACCGCCGTGTCGGCGATTTCTCTGGTGGCTGGCGGATGCGCCTGAACCTGGCCCAGGCACTGATGTGCCCGTCCGACCTGTTGCTGCTCGACGAGCCCACCAACCACCTCGATCTCGACGCTATCCTGTGGCTGGAAGACTGGCTCAAGGGCTACCCCGGCACGTTGTTGCTGATCTCTCACGACCGTGACTTCCTCGATGCCGTGGTCGACCATGTGCTTCACGTCGAGCAGCGCAAGCTCAACTTGTACAAAGGCGGCTATACCGCCTTCGAGCGCACCCGTGCCGAGCGCCTGGCGCAGCAGCAGCAGGCCTACGAAAAGCAGCAGGCGCAGCGCGCGCACATGGAAAAGTACATTGCCCGCTTCAAGGCTCAGGCCACCAAGGCCCGTCAGGCGCAAAGCCGGATCAAGGCCTTGGAGCGCATGGAAGAGCTGTCGGCGGCGCATGTCGATTCGCCGTTCGACTTTGTCTTCCGTGAATCGCAGAAAATTTCCAGCCCGTTGCTGAGCCTTTCCGAAGGTTGCCTGGGTTATGGCGACAAGGCCATCCTCGACAAGGTCAAGCTGCAGCTCACCCCGGGTGCTCGTATTGGTCTGCTCGGGCCCAACGGCGCCGGCAAGTCGACCCTGATCAAGAACCTTGCAGGTGAGCTGGCGCCGTTGTCGGGCCGTCTGGTTCGAGGCGAGAACCTGGCTGTAGGCTACTTTGCCCAGCATCAGCTGGACTCGCTGGACGACAAGGCCAGCCCGCTGCTGCACCTGCAGCGCATCGCCCCTACCGAGCGTGAGCAGACGCTGCGCGACTTTCTCGGCGGCTTCGATTTCCACGGTGCCCGTTGCGACGAGCCGGTGGTGAACTTCTCCGGTGGCGAAAAGGCTCGCCTGGCACTTGCGCTGATTGCCTGGGAGCGGCCAAACCTGCTGCTGCTTGACGAACCGACCAACCACCTGGACCTGGAAATGCGTCTGGCACTGACCATGGCCTTGCAGGAGTTTGCCGGTGCCGTGGTGGTGGTATCCCACGACCGTCATTTGCTCAAGAGCACCACGGATGACTTCCTGCTGGTGGCCGACGGCAAGGTCGACACCTTCGACGGTGACCTGGAAGACTACAGCCGCTGGCTGGTCGAGTACCGCCAGCGCAGCGCGCCGGCCAGTACTGCACCGGCCAACCCGGACAAGACCGACAAGAAAGCCCAGCGCCAGGCTGCCGCAGCCTTGCGCCAGCAGTTGGCACCGCACAAGAAGGCTGCCGACAAGCTGGAAGCCGAGCTTAACCAGGTGCACGCACAATTGGCCGAGATCGAGACCGCGCTGGGTGATGGTGGCCTTTACGACGCGGCGCGCAAGGACGAGTTGCGCGACCTGTTGGCGCGCCAGACCCGGCTCAAGCAACGCGAAGGCGAACTGGAAGAGGCCTGGATGGAAGCGCTGGAAACCCTTGAAAGCATGCAGGCCGAACTCGAGGCCTTGTCCTGATGGAGGAACTGCGTTCGCTGCTGCCAGGGCAATGGATGGACACCTTCTGGCTGGGCTTGCAGATCCTCTTGATCCTGGTAGCGGCGTTCATCCTGCAGCGTATCGTCGCCCGTGGGCTTGGCCGACTCGGCCAGCGTTACCCGTTGCCGCCGGAGTTGCTGGTGCCCGTTCGCGGTGGCCTGCGCTGGCTGATCATGGGCAGCGCGCTGCTGTTCGTGCTGGAGCGCCTGGGTGTTTCGGCGACTGTGTTGTGGACAGCACTTTCCGGCTTCGTCGCGGTAGCGGCGGTGGCCTTCTTCGCCATGTGGAGCGTGCTGTCCAACCTGTTGTGCGCGGTGTTGATCTTCACGGTTGGGCCGTTTCGCATCGGCGATGTGGTCGAGCTGGTCGACACCCTCGACAAGCCCGGCGTGAAAGGCCGGGTGATCGCCATCAACCTGCTGTTCACCACGCTGCTGGAAATGCCCGAAGCGGGTGGGGCGCTTGTGCAGGTGCCCAATAGCCAGTTCTTCCAGAAGTCGGTACGACGCTGGCGCGGGGCCGAAGTACAGGCCCTGCGCAAAGAAACAGCTACCGAAGCTGACTGAACCTGTACTGGCCCCTTCGCGGGCGCGCCCGCTCCCACAGGTATCCCACCGTCTGAAGATGCACTGGGCGTGGGAGCGGGCGGGCCCGCGAAGAAGTCAGGTCAGACACCACAAATCCATCAGAAATCACTGGTTATTTTTTCGCCAAAACCTTAGCTTAACGTTTTGCAACAAATGTTCGAGCGAGGTGTGTGATGTCGATGGAAGTATGGTTGGGCTTCTTTGCTGCCTGCTGGGTGATCAGCCTTTCACCTGGTGCCGGGGCGATTGCCTCGATGTCCAGCGGCCTGCAATACGGCTTCTGGCGTGGTTACTGGAACGCCTTGGGCCTTCAGCTGGGCCTGATCATGCAGATCGCCATCATCGCCGCCGGCGTCGGTGCCATCCTGGCCGCCTCGGCCACGGCGTTCCA
This sequence comes from Pseudomonas sp. yb_5, assembly GCF_043103865.1. Classification (NCBI taxonomy): domain Bacteria; kingdom Pseudomonadati; phylum Pseudomonadota; class Gammaproteobacteria; order Pseudomonadales; family Pseudomonadaceae; genus Pseudomonas; species Pseudomonas sp. yb_5. The sequence goes on along the minus strand of NZ_JBICKE010000082.1, from coordinate 124,017 downwards.
GGTCATCAAGTGGTTTGGCGTCGCCTACCTGGTGTACCTGGCCTACAAGCAATGGCGTGCACTGCCGATGGACATGAGCGATGAATCAGGCGTGCGCCCGATCGGCAAGCCGCTGAGCCTGGTGTTCCGTGGTTTCCTGGTCAACGTCAGCAACCCCAAGGCGCTGGTGTTTATGCTGGCGGTGCTGCCGCAGTTCCTTAACCCGCATGCGCCGCTGCTGCCGCAATATGTGGCGATCACCGTGACCATGGTCACTGTCGACCTGCTGGTGATGGCGGGGTACACCGGGTTGGCTTCGCATGTGTTGCGCATGTTGCGCACACCCAAACAGCAGAAGCGTTTGAACCGCACTTTTGCCGGGTTGTTCATTGGTGCGGCCACCTTCCTCGCTACCTTGCGCCGTGCGCCGGTCTGACAGACCGTATACAGGCCAATCGCGGAGCCCGCGATTGGCCCATCACTATTTCTCCTTGCCAACCAACCCTTTCAGCAAATCTATCGGCAGCGGGAAGACGATGGTCGAGCTCTTGTCACCGGCAATCGTCCCCAGCGTCTGCATATAGCGCAACTGCATCGCCCCCGGCTCCTTGCTCAGCATTTGCGCGGCCTGCATCAGTTTTTCCGACGCCTGCAGTTCACCCTCGGCATGAATCACCTTGGCCCGACGTTCGCGCTCGGCCTCGGCCTGGCGGGCGATGGCGCGCACCATCGACTCGTTCAGGTCAACGTGCTTGATCTCGACGTTGGCCACCTTGATGCCCCAGGCATCCGTCTGTGCATCCAGCACCTGGCGGATGTCCAGATTCAGTTGCTCGCGTTCGGCCAACAGCTCATCCAGTTCGTGCTTGCCCAGCACCGCTCGCAGGGTCGTCTGGGCCAACTGGCTGGTCGCCACCAGAAAATCCTCGACCTGAATGATCGCTTTCTGCGGGTCGAGCACGCGAAAGTACAGCACTGCATTGACCTTGACCGAAACGTTGTCGCGGGTGATCACATCCTGCGGCGGCACATCCAGTACCACTGTACGCAGGTCGACCCGTACCATTTGCTGAATCACCGGGATCACCAGGATAAGCCCCGGCCCTTTGACCTGCCAGAAGCGCCCCAGCTGGAACACCACGCCGCGCTCGTATTCGCGCAGGATGCGAAACGCCGACAGTACCAGCATGGCCAGCACGATCAGCACAGCGCCGAAACCGAATTGCATGAACATGGTCATTCTCCTTGCGTCGCAGGGGCGGCGGCGCTCACTTCCAGCATCACGCCATGGCGCGCGGTCACCCGTACGTTCTGGCCAGTTTGCAGCGGCGTTGCGCACCGCGCTTGCCATGGCTCGCCCTGAGCCAGCACGACGCCACAGAATGGGTCGCTTGCCATCACCTGGGTGACGGTGACCAGGCTGCCGACCAGGCCGGCGTCGCCACTGACCAGTGCCCGTTGGCGGGCCTTGAGAGCCATGCCCAGTACGCCACCGATCAGTAATGCCGAGAGCAGCGCCAGGGTGCCGATCAAGGCCAGAGGGATGCCGAAACCGGGAGCGTCGGTGTCGATCAGGATCAACGCGCCGACCACAAAGGCAACGATGCCGCCGAAGCCGACCACGCCGAAACTGGGCAAGAAGGCTTCGGCGATCATGAAGGTAATGCCAAGCAGGATCAGCGCCACCCCGGCGAAACTCACCGGCAATAGCTGCAGCGCATACAGCGCCAGCAGCAGGCAGATACCTCCGACCACACCACCCACCGCAGAACCGGGGTTCATGAATTCGAACAACAGGCCGTAAACGCCGATCATGATCAGGATCAGTGCCACGCTGGGGTTGGTGATCACTGCCAGAACCCGTGTGCGCCAGTCCGGCAGATGCTCGATCACGCTGGCGCCTGCGGTCTGCAACTGGCGTGGCTGGCCGGCCACCTGGAGCGTTTTGCCGTCGAGCTTGCGCAGCAGGTCAGGCAGGTCATCGGCTACCTGATCGATCACGTTCAGCCGCAAGGCCTCGCTGGCGGACAGGCTGACCGCCTCGCGCACGGCCTTCTCCGCCCAGTCGGCGTTGCGGCCGCGCATTTGCGCCAGGCCACGGATGTAAGCGGCGGCGTCGTTGACCTGTTTGCGTGCGAGGGCTTCATCGTCGCCGCCTTTGGCCTTGTCCTCATCGGGCGTGCCAGGCGGGCCGCCGATCCGCACCGGTGTGGCAGCACCCAGATTGGTCCCGGGCGCCATCGCCGCAATATGGCTGGCGTAGAGAATATAGGTGCCGGCGCTGGCGGCGCGGGCTCCGCTGGGGGCAACGTAGCTGGCGACCGGTACAGGGCTGGCGAGAATTGCCTTGATCATCTGGCGCATGGCGCTGTCCAGCCCGCCCGGGGTATCCATGCGGATAACCACCAGTTGCGCGCCTTGTGCCTGGGCCTGGCCGAGGCTGCGTACCAGGTAGTCGGCGCTGGCCGGGCCGATGGCGTCGTCGATGCCCAGCACCCACACCGCGCCGGGCGCGGCCTGGCCACTTGGCGTGATGCCAAGCAACAACAGCAGCAACAGCCAGCGCCAGCAGTGGGCGATCACCTGTCGTCACCTCATTTGCGCGTATTTACACAAGTTTAGCCCCGACCACTCGTACCCGGCCTAAAATTGAAAATTGGGGGGCGAAACCGGAGGTGCATCATGCGTATGGCAAAGACCCTGCAGGCCAGCCTGGACAAGGCCAACTGCGACTACGACATCATTCCCCACCCACATTCGGCCACCAGCCTGGAGTCAGCCCGTATGGCCGGCGTGCCCGCAGAGCGGGTCGCCAAGGCGGTGATGGTCGATGATCGTCACGGCAACTACATCATGGCCGTGCTACCGGCCAACCGGCATCTGGACATGGACAAGGTGCGTATGTCCGGGGCCTGGCATCTGACCCGTGAAAGCGGTCTGCCGAGCCTGTTCAATGACTGCGAGCGCGGTGCCGTGCCGGCCCTTGGCGATGCTTACCAGATAAAAATGCTGCTCGACCCGAGTCTCACCCGCCAAGGCGATGTCTACCTGGAGGCGGGTGACCACGATCACCTGATTCACATGAGCATGGAGCAGTACATGAAACTGGTGCCGCACGCCGAAGTGCGCGAGCTGTGCTGATGTTTTCAAACCAATGCCAGGCGGGCGTCGTGGACGGCTTGCCTGGCGCTCAGGAGGAACCATGGAAGCGCCGATCCATCCCTTTGCCGAGCTGTTCAAGCAGCTGGGCTTGCCCGACGATCCCAAGAGTATCGATCAGTTCATCACCAGCCATTCCCCGCTGAAGAACGAGATCAAGCTGGTGGATGCGCCGTTCTGGAACGACTCTCAGCGTGCATTTCTCAAGGACAGCATCATTGAAGATTCCGATTGGGCTGTGCCCTTCGATCAACTCAACGAAGCATTGCGCCGCCCCCGAAAATAAAGCGCCGAGTGGCACCTGACGAGTGATCGGCCGTTGCTATGCTCAGGAAAACAATAAGGGGATAGCGCGATGAAAGATCCCTACGCACCAGGTTTCTGGTGTTCCGTGACGATCCTGGGCACTCTGACGGCCAGTTACTTCTATGGCATCAGGCAGACGCAACAGATGACCCAGGCGGTGCATTTCCTGTATGCCGCTGCCGCGGTCACTGTGGCGGTTGCACTGGTGGCGCTGACATGGATCGCCTGGCAGCAGCTGCGCCTGAACAAGCGCGAAGTGGTGCAGGGGCGAACGTTGCTGACCATCTGGAACACCAAGGTTGCACTACGCCGCGTCGAGACGGTTTTCGACCGCTATTTCTGGGGCAGCTACTGGCATTCGGGGCGTACTTTCGAAGAGGTCATGGGCGAGCTCAGGGGTACACCGCTGGAGCAGAGCCTGGATGCGCTTAAGCGCCAGTGCCGGGTGCTCGACCGCGAAATCCATGACCGCCAACACCACTGGCTGGCCAATGCTCGCGACCTGTCCAGCGTGGCCCAGGCGATGGCCCGTGAACGCTACCAGCTGGACCTCGGTGAGCCGACGCACAGCGGGCACGGCAATACGGCAGTGCTCAACCGTGACCTGGAAGTGCTGGTGTACACCTGGTCGGCGCGCTTGCGTAGCTTCGACCATCAGCTGGACGAGCTGGAGCGCGCCTACCATTGAGGCGCTTCATTCGCCGCGGATGTACTGCTCCATTTGCTTGATCAGGCTGGCCTGTTCGGCGATGGTTTCCTTGACCAGGTCACCGATCGACAGCAGGCCGAGCAATCTGCCGTTTTCGACCACCGGCAGGTGACGCAGGTGGCGGTCGGTCATCAGGTTCATGCAGAAATCGAGCTTTTGCTTGGGGGCCACGGTGACCACCGGTTCACTCATTATTTCGCGCACCGGCGTGGCCGCGGAAGAGCGGCCCTTGAGGACCAGTTTGCGCGCATAGTCCCGTTCGCTGACGATACCCACTACCTGGCCACCCTCGACGACAGGCAGCGCACCGACGTTTTTCTCCGCCAGCATTTTCAGGGCGTCGAGCACCGAGTCATCCGGGCCGATGGTGTAGACGGTCTGGTGCTGGGACTTGGTCTTGAGGATTTGTTCGACGGTCTTCATACGGGCCTCTGCGGGTGAAAAAAGCACTGTCTCGGAGTAACTAAAGCATCCGGTACGGCGCTCTGCACGGCAATGCAGGAAACGGCATGGAGGCGATTGAAAAACGTCATTGCTGTTCGCTTGTAGCGGCCTTTTCGCGGCTAAAGCCGCGAAGAGGCCGTACTGCCCATCAAAGCTTCGGCATCTGCCCGATCCGCGCCACCATCTCGCTCACTATCTGCAGGTCCAGCATGAACTGTTCCACGGTCTTGAACTCGTTGTCGTTGTGCCCGGTGTACTTCACGTCCGGCATCGCCAGGCCAAATTGCACACCGTTGGGAAGATTGTGCACCGAAGTCGCGCCGGCCGAGGTACCGAACTCATGCTTCATACCCAGGTTCTCGGTGGCCACGGCGAGCAGGGCCTGGACCCATTCGCCTTCAGGGTTACGGTACATCGGTTCGTCCAGGCTGTAATCGAACGCCACCGAGGTGTTGCTTTGCCGGGTCCATTTGCCCAGTTTGTCGGCCAGTTCGTCTTTGATCGTGGCGATCGGCTTCCCCTTGGGAATGCGCAGGTTTACCGCCAGCTTCAAGCCTTTGTCATCCACCCCGACAAAGGTCAGCGAAGTGGTCAGCGGGCCCATGAACGGGTCCTGGAAGGCCACGCCGAGCTTGTTGCCCAGGTAGTCCAGGCCCCAGTTGTCTGCGGCATAGCGGGCAGCGTCGGTAAAGTGGTTGTGCTTGAGCGACACCTGCTGGCCGAGGCCATTGATGAAGTCGAGCATACGCGCCACCGGGTTGATGCCGGATTCCGGCTCCGAAGAGTGTGCGGAAACACCGGTCACGGTGAGCAAGACTTGCTTGCCGTCGGCCTTGGCGTCGATGCTGAAGTCGCCTCCATGCTGCTTCACATATTTGGCGCCGGCTTGCTGCAGGTGCTTGGCCAGCTGTGCCGGGTTGTCAGAAATCAGGGTCGCTACCGAAGTTGTCGGGATCTGGTTGGTCGCCAGGCCACCGGTCAGGTTGACGATCTCGGCACCCTTGCCGCTGGCCGGGCGCTTGTTGAAGCTGGCCATGACCGTGCCGTAGCCTTTCTCGGCAATCACTACCGGGTAGCCGCCGTCGAGGGCCAGGTTGTAATCGGGCGTAGGGTTGCGCTCGAAGTAGTAGGGAATGGCATCACCGCTGGTTTCTTCGGTGGTGTCGATCAGCAGCTTGAACTGCCGGGCGAGCGGCAGGTTTTCGTCCTTGGCCACTTTCAGCGCGTACATCGCCACCACGATGCCGTTCTTGTCGTCCTCGGTGCCGCGGCCGTACATGCGGTCACCCGCCAGGGTGACCTTGAACGGGTCAAGGCGCGTACCATCGGCCAGCTTCCAGTTGTCCGGGTTGACCGGCACTACGTCAGCGTGGGCATGGATGCCGATCACTTCCTTCCCGCTGCCCAGCGAGATCTCGTACACCCGGTTGTCGATGTTACGGAAGGCCAGGCCGAAGCTGTCGGCCAAGGCCTTGATCCTGTCGGCGATCTTGAGGAATTCAGGGTTTTCGTACTGCGGCGTACCCTCGACGTTGAAGGTGGGGATGGCTACCAGTTCACGCAGGGTTTCGGTAGCGGCCTTGCCATACTTGATGCGGGTATACAGGCCGAGCAGGCGGTTGATCTCGTCTTGTTGCCCGGCGGCCAATGGCTTGTTGGCCAGGTAGGCGTCGACGGTTGCCTCGAGGTTGTCGGCCTTGCCCAGGTCGCTGCCTTTGAGCTTGCCGAGGAATTGCTTGAAGTCGCTTGGGTCGCTGCCGTCGAAGGCTTTGACGATAGCTGCGGACTGCTGTTGGGTGAGGTTGGCCTGGGCAGGCTGGGTGAACAGGCCGATGCTGGCCAGCAACAGGGTGGTGGCGGTGAGTTTTCTCAGGTGCATGGTTGTGCGCATTCCTTCGCCAATCATTGTTATGGGTTACCCGTTCGGAGAACGGGAAGACGCCCACGCTAACATCAATGACCCGTGGCACGGGAGTACCAGAAAGGTGACATGGCGCACAAACGAAAAAGCCCCGGGCTCAGGCCCAGGGCTTTCTTGATATGGCGCACTCGGCGGGATTCGAACCCACGACCCCTGCCTTCGGAGGGCAGTACTCTATCCAGCTGAGCTACGAGTGCAACGCGCACGCATGATACCCATCTGTATCGTTGACGTCCATCGCCTTGATCTGTAGCTGTTTTTACCGTGTTGGCTGTGCAGATCCCCGGGGCCGGATACACGACAATACCGATCAAACTGTCGGCCAGGGTGGAACCGGCCGTAACTGGACCCACGTCAATGCCGTCGATTACGCTGCCGATGGCGACAGCATCATCGTTTCAGCCCGCCATCAAGGTGTGTTGAAAATTGGCCGTGACAGGCAGTGAAACGAACTTTGGCTTCGCCCCGCGTCCAGCCGCAGCATCGTCTACCCTTTAGCGGCCATTCTGCGGGCGATTTCAGATGGGCTGTTCAACCATTCGTTCTTTTTTTCGAACAGCCTATTGTCCAACACCCCAGCAGCCGCTTAGCATTCGTTTGAGATTTCAAACGCTCGATGCCCTGCCTTGGGCGCTTTTCAACAATCAACAATTCGGGAAGCCGACATGCAGCTCAAAGACGCTCAGTTGTTCCGCCAGCAAGCCTATATCAATGGTGAGTGGCTGGATGCGGACAACGGCCAGACCATCAAGGTGACCAACCCGGCCACCGGCGAAGTCATCGGTACCGTGCCGAAGATGGGCACCGCGGAAACTCGCCGTGCCATCGAAGCCGCCGACAAGGCCCTGCCGGCCTGGCGCGCCCTGACTGCGAAAGAGCGCTCGGCCAAGCTGCGTCGCTGGTTCGAACTGATGATCGAGAACCAGGACGACCTGGCTCGCCTGATGACCACCGAACAGGGCAAGCCGCTGGCCGAAGCCAAGGGCGAAATCGCCTACGCCGCCTCGTTCATCGAGTGGTTCGCCGAAGAAGCCAAGCGCATCTACGGTGACACCATCCCGGGCCACCAGCCAGACAAGCGCCTGATTGTCATCAAGCAGCCAATCGGCGTTACCGCGGCCATCACTCCGTGGAACTTCCCGGCCGCCATGATCACCCGTAAAGCCGGCCCGGCCCTGGCCGCTGGCTGCACCATGGTGCTCAAGCCGGCTTCGCAAACCCCTTACTCCGCTCTGGCCCTGGTCGAGCTGGCCCACCGTGCCGGCATCCCGGCTGGCGTGCTGAGTGTGGTTACCGGCAGCGCCGGCGAAGTGGGCGGCGAGCTGACTGGCAACTCCCTGGTACGCAAGCTGTCCTTCACCGGCTCGACCGAAATCGGTCGCCAGCTGATGGAAGAATGCGCCAAGGACATCAAGAAAGTTTCCCTGGAGCTGGGTGGCAACGCCCCGTTCATCGTGTTTGACGACGCCGACCTGGACAAGGCGGTCGAGGGCGCGATCATCTCCAAGTACCGTAACAACGGCCAGACTTGCGTTTGCGCCAACCGTATCTACGTGCAGGACGGCGTCTACGACGCGTTCGCCGAGAAGCTGGCCGCTGCAGTTGCCAAGCTGAAGATCGGTAACGGCCTGGAAGACGGCACCACCACTGGCCCGCTGATCGACGGCAAGGCTGTCGCCAAGGTCCAGGAGCACATTGAGGACGCCGTCAGCAAAGGCGCCAAAGTGCTGTCCGGTGGCAAACTGATCGAAGGCAACTTCTTCGAACCGACCATCCTGGTAGACGTACCGAAGACCGCTGCTGTCGCCAAGGAAGAGACGTTCGGCCCACTGGCACCGCTGTTCCGCTTCAAAGATGAAGCCGAAGTCATCGCCATGTCCAACGACACCGAGTTCGGCCTGGCCTCGTACTTCTACGCTCGTGACATGAGCCGTGTGTTCCGTGTCGCCGAAGCCCTGGAATACGGCATGGTGGGTATCAACACCGGCCTGATCTCCAACGAAGTGGCGCCGTTCGGTGGTATCAAGGCTTCGGGCCTGGGCCGCGAAGGTTCCAAGTACGGTATCGAGGACTACCTCGAAATCAAATACCTGTGCATCAGCGTCTGATCGCACGGTAAAGGCTTTACCTCTGCCAGCGGGGCGCGAGAGCGACGTCTCGCTGGCCTTTTTTACATTGCAGTACCTGGTGGCCAGGGCGTTCACGACAGTCGATCAACGAATACTGTTCGCGAGCACTCCCAGCCACCCCCGAATAAAAGCGCCATTCCTGACGGCGCAATGAGGGCATTATGAGCAAAACCAACGAATCCTTGATGCAACGTCGTGTAGCTGCCGTCCCACGTGGCGTCGGCCAGATCCACCCGATCTTCGTCGACACCGCGAAGAACTCGACCGTGATCGACGTTGAAGGCCGCGAACTGATCGACTTCGCCGGCGGCATCGCAGTACTGAACACCGGCCACCTGCACCCGAAAGTGGTTGCAGCCGTGCAAGAGCAGCTGACCAAGGTCAGCCACACCTGCTTCCAGGTGCTGGCTTACGAACCCTACGTAGAGCTGTGCGAAAAGATCAACAAGCTGGTCCCAGGCGACTTCGACAAGAAGACCCTGCTGGTCACCACCGGCTCCGAAGCCGTTGAAAACGCCGTCAAGATCGCTCGTGCTGCCACTGGCCGCGCTGGCGTCATCGCCTTCACCGGCGGTTATCACGGCCGTACCATGATGACCCTGGGCCTGACCGGCAAGGTCGTGCCGTACTCCGCTGGCATGGGCCTGATGCCAGGCGGCATCTTCCGCGCCCTGTTCCCGAGCGAACTGCACGGTATCAGCGTTGACGACGCCATCGCCTCGGTCGAGCGCATCTTCAAGAACGATGCCGAGCCGCGCGACATCGCCGCGATCATCCTCGAGCCAGTACAAGGCGAAGGTGGCTTCCTGCCTGCGCCGAAAGAGCTGATGAAACGCCTGCGCGCCCTGTGCGACCAGCACGGTATCCTGCTGATCGCCGACGAAGTACAAACTGGCGCTGGCCGTACCGGCACCTTCTTCGCCATGGAACAGATGGGCGTTGCGCCTGATCTGACCACCTTCGCCAAATCCATTGCTGGCGGCTTCCCGCTGGCCGGTGTGTGCGGCAAGGCCGAGTACATGGACGCCATCGCTCCAGGCGGCTTGGGCGGCACCTACGCCGGCTCGCCGATCGCTTGCGCCGCGGCCCTGGCCGTGATCGAAGTGTTCGAAGAGGAAAAACTGCTGGACCGCAGCAAGGCTGTGGGTGAGCGCCTGACCGCTGGCCTGCGCGAAATCCAGAAGAAGCACCCGATCATCGGCGACGTCCGTGGTCTGGGCTCGATGATTGCCGTCGAAGTCTTCGAGAAAGGCACTCACACCCCGAATGCTGCTGCTGTTGGCCAGGTTGTCGCCAAGGCTCGCGAAAAGGGTCTGATCCTGCTGTCTTGCGGCACCTACGGCAACGTCCTGCGTATCCTGGTTCCACTGACCGCCGAAGACGCGCTGCTGGACAAAGGCCTGGCCATCATCGAAGAGTGCTTCGCTGAAATCGCCTGATGTGACGTGCTTCAGAAAAAACCCGCCCAGGCGGGTTTTTTTTATGCCCAGCAAAGCCATGTGGCGCTATGGTTATCGAAGGACTGGCTTTGGAAGCTGCGACGGACTGTGTGTCAGGATATTCAGGAGTAGTTGGCGATGAGCGCTGCAGCCCCCGCCCCACCAAGCGTACTGATTGTCGAAGGCGATCCTTGGGTACGGGACATGCTCAGCGAGATGCTGCTCAGCGTGCGCTGTGACGCCCGCCTGCAGGTTTGCGCTGACGGCTCGCAGGCGTTCAGTGCCTTGTCCAGCAAGCCTGACCTGATCATCGCCGCCCGCGAGCTGGCCGGTGTCGATGGCCTCGACCTGCTGCGCGAGGTACGCGCCAAAGGGCCAGGGGTGCCGTTCATTCTCATGAGTAACCGCAATGACAGCGCCAGTGTGCGCGAAGCGCTGCCCTTGCACCCCACTGCTTACCTGAGCAAACCGTTGAACCTGGATAACCTGCGTAAGCGCCTGGAAGAGTTACTGCTGGGCGTTGGCGAGGAGGTTGCCTGCCCGGTACCGGCGTTGCAGGCGGGGGCCAGCCTGCCAGCCTACCTTGAGCAGCGCCGCGCCAGCGCCGATGGCGGGCCGCTGCTGGCCGATGTGCAGGTAGCGATCAATCGAGCGCTCAACCCCCAGGGCCTGAACCTCAGGGTGCTCGAAGAGGAGGTGTCTAACGACCCGCAAGTCACGGCGGTGCTGATCGCTGCCGCCAATAGTGCGGCACTGCACCGTGAAGCCCCGGTGCAGACGTTGCTGCAGGCCCTGAACAAGCTTGGCAGTACCCAAAGCATGAACCTGATCCTGGGTATGACTCTCAAGCGCAGCGCACGCCTCAGTGACCCGCTGTTGGCGGAGCACGCGACCCGTTACTGGGACCTGTCACTGCACACTGCCGAATATGGCCGCACCTTGGCGCGCATGCTCGAGCTGGACGAGGGGCGTTGTTATTGCGCGGGCTTGCTGCATTGCCTGGGCGACCTGGCGGTGTTGCGCTGCCTGCAAGAGTGGCGGTTGGCCGGGGGAGATCTGGACGAGCGCAATGTGCAGCAATCGCTGGAGGAGTTTGGTGCGGCGTTCGGCTCGGCGCTGCGTACTCGCTGGCGTTTGCCGCTGGCACTGCGCGAGTTGATCGCTGCGATCTACCAGTTGGGTGGTGGAGTTTACTCGCTGGAGATCCTGGCCATGAACCTGGCTGGGCAGTTGTCGCGGCTGCCGGCCGGGCAGGGGCTGGAGAAGGTGGCCAGCGGCAAGACGGCGCGCCTGCTCAAGCTTGGCCTGCCGGAGCTGAGCCGGCTGCGCAAGGTGGAGAGCCCGGAAGTAAAGCCGCAGGAAGAACCGCCAGCGGCTGAGGCCGAGGTTTCCAGCTGAGATTCCGGGGCCGCATTGCGGCCCTTCGCGGGCTTGCCCGCTCCCACAGGTGTGGCGCCGGGCCCGCGAAATGTGCGGTTTCTGTGGGAGCGGGCGAGCCCGCGAATACCGGCCAAAGCCGGTGCCCTACTCCGTGCCGCCTGATCAGCCGCGGACTATCTGGTTCTTGCCCTGGCGCTTGGCCCTGTACATTGCCGCATCGGCCCGCGCATACAGGCTGTCCAGCGTCACATCCTCATCGGTCAGCCCGGTCAGCCCCTGGCTCACAGTCACCCCGTACGTCTGCTGCCCATGGCTGAAGCTCAAGTGCTGAATCTGTCGCTGCAAGCGCTCGGCGATCTGCTCCGCGACCTGGGCGTTGCAGCCCGGAAAAACCGCCGCAAATTCTTCGCCGCCAATGCGCCCGAACAGGTCGCCCCGGCGTAGTACGGCCTTGCCGCTGTCGGCGATGTGTTGCAGCACCTGGTCGCCTTCCTGGTGGCCATAGCTGTCATTGATGCGTTTGAAGTCGTCGATATCCAGCAGCAGGAAAGCCAGCGGTGTACCGTCCTCGCGAGCACTGTCGAAGGCTTGCTGAGCACATTCGAAGAAGTGCCTGCGGTTACTGCTCTGGGTCAGCACGTCGGTGGTGGCCAGGCGCTGCAGTTCGCCTTCAAGCTGCTTCTTCTCGGTGATGTCTTCGGCGATACCGACAATGATTACCCGGTCGCTATCGTGCTGCTGGTTGATGTAGCACTTGTCGCTCAGCCAGCGTATTTGCCCGTCGGCATTGAGGATGCGGTACTCGCGGTCTTCCACCGCACCCTTGAGCAGGACCTGGGCCAGGCTACGCTCGGCGAACTCGAGGTCGTCGGGGTAGATGCTGTCACGCCATTCGTTGTAGTCAGCCAGCACCAGGCTGACCGGGCGGCCGAAGATGCGCTCGTAGGCTGGGCTCACGTACAGCACCTGACGGGTTTCCCAGTCGAAGGCCCAGAGCACAGCGTTGACGCTGTCGAGCAACGAGCTGAACAGCTGATCGCGCTCGCTCAGGCGGGCAACCTCGCCTTGGGCGTGGAGTAACGCCAGCAAGGTCTGGGCGGCTTCGGGAGGAGGGGTACCGGGAAATATCGTTGGAATGTTCTTGGCCATGTGCACGGAGCAGGTCTCAACGTGAAGGCGTGCGGCCAGCGTCCGGCCCGCCACGCAGGCGATATTCCAGATTCGAGTGGAGCGGTGGGGGCTAAGTTCCGAACGGCACGCCCCGCTGAGAGGCGTGCCGATCAACGGCGGTCAGGCGCCGGTCGGGCGCAGCGAGTAAGTCTTGAGTTGTGCTGCGAAGTCACGCAGTGCCTGGATGCCGCTGGTTTCGGCCTCGTGTACCCAGTCTTTCATGGCCGCCAGCATGTCGTGGCCGTTGGCGCTGGTGCGCGCCCAGATCTGCTGCAGGGCCAGGCGCTTTTCGTAGATGGTTTTCAGTGCCTGGCTGTGCGCGAGCATGGACTCGATGCGCACGTGGTGGCGATCTTCCAGCAGGCTGGTTTCGCGCGAGAGCAGCCGTTTGGCACGGCGGAAGCGGTGGCGCACCGAGGCGTCGACGCGGGCCAGTTCCTGTTTCACCAGCGGACCGATCACCAGCTTGCGGTACTGGGCCATGATCTGGAAGCGGTTGTTGAGGATGGCCATGGCGGTGTCCATGTCCAGGCTGGCCTTGCCGGCCACCCGGTGGGCGATGGGCGCCACGCGCTGCACCTTGGCCAGACGCAGCAGGCAGAACAGGCGGATCCACGCCCAACCCATGTCGAACTCCCAGCGTTTGACCGAGAGCTTGGCCGAGTTGGGGTAGGTGTGGTGGTTGTTGTGCAGTTCTTCTCCGCCGATGACGATGCCCCATGGCACCAGGTTGGTCGCAGCGTCGCGGCATTCGAAGTTGCGATAGCCCAGGGCATGGCCCAGGCCGTTGACCACACCGGCGGCCCAGAACGGAATCCACATCATCTGCACCGCCCAGATGGTGATGCCTATAGTGCCGAACAGCAGCAGGTCGATCACCGCCATCAGTGCGATACCGCCCAGTTTGTAACGCGAGTACAAGTTGCGCTCGATCCAGTCATCCGGGCAGTTCTTGCCATAAATGCGCAGGGTTTCGGGGTTGCGCGCCTCTTCACGGTACAGCTCGGCACCTTTGCGCAGCACTGTGCCCAGGCCCTTGTAAACCGGGCTGTGAGGGTCGTCGGGGGTTTCGCACTTGGCGTGGTGCTTGCGGTGGACGGCGGTCCACTCGCGGGTGTTCTGCGCCGTGGTCAGCCACAGCCAGAAGCGGAAGAAGTGCTTGAGCGCGCCGTTGAGCTCCAGGGCCCGGTGCGCGGAGTAGCGATGCAGGTAGACCGTGACGCTGACAATGGTCACGTGGGTCATCAACAGAGTGATGCCGACCAGTTGCCAAGCCGACAGGTCGAGCAGGCCGTTATACCACATAGGTGCAAATACCCTCGAAATGCAGGGGGAAGGGCTGATTATCCCTTGGCGGGGAAATAAAACCAGTCAACCGTTGAGATAGGAGGTCACGACATGTTTCAGCCTTTATAATGCCCACTCCTTTTTGATGGCCTTTCCCACCCGACATGTCTGTTTCCGTTCGCGACGCCTTGCGCATGGCTGCGCTGTATGTGGTGCTCTCGATCCTCTGGCTTGCGCTGGCGGAGGTGATGCTGCACAGCATGACTGACGACCCCTTGGCACTGACCGTGGGGCGGCAGATCAACGTGGTGGTCTGGGTGCTGCTCAGTGCCGTGCTGATCTACGTGTCGCGCGTGCGGCTGCTCAATTTCATCGGCCATGGCGCGCGTTTGCGTTGTGAAGACCGTGAACGGCTGCGCATGGCTGCCGCAGTGTTCGACAGTACCCTCGAAGGTGTGCTGGTGACCGACCGCCAGGGCCTGATCGTGCACGTCAATCGTGCCTTCATGCGCATCACCGGCTACCAGCAGGATGAGGTCATCGGCCAGCGCCCGAGCAAGTTCAAGTCCGGCCACCATGGCCTGGCCTTCTACCAGCAGGTTTTCGCCACCCTGGCCGAGAAGGGCGAGTGGAGCGGTGAAATCTGGAACCGGCGCAAAAGCGGTGAAATCTACCCGCAGTGGCAGACTATTTGCGCCATTCGCGATGACGAAGGTGAGCTCAGTCATTACGTGGCGGTGTTCAGTGACATCAGCGCCATCAAGCATTCGGAACAGGAACTTGCCTACCTGGCCCACCACGACCCGCTGACCGGCCTGCCCAACCGCCTGCTGTTTACCGACCGGGTAGAGCAGGCATTGGCGGCGGCGCAGGCCAACAAGCGCGGTTGCGCCTTGTTGCTGCTGGACCTGGATCATTTCCAGAGCATAAACGACGGCCTGGGCCATACCATTGGCGACCAGTTGTTGAAGCTGGTGGGCGAGCGTCTGGGCGAGGTGTTGGGTAATGGTATGACCCTGGCGCGCCTGGGCGGCGACGAGTTCGGCGTGCTGGCCGAGAACTGCCAACAGGTCGGCCAGGCGGGCAAGCTGGCGCAGTGCATCATCGAGCGCATGCGTGAGCCGTTTCAGTTCGAGGGCAATCGCCTGTTCATCAGCGCCAGCGTCGGAATCAGCCTGTACCCCAGCGATGCCTTGGGTGCCGAGCAGTTACTGCGCAATGCCGACTCGGCGTTGTACAAGGCCAAAAGCAACGGGCGGGCCTGCTATGCCCTGTACACCGAAGAGCTGACCGCCCATGCACAGCATCGGGTCGAGACCGCCGCTGAATTGCGTCGGGCCCTGGAGCAGGATGAACTGCGGGTGTACTTCCAGCCGGTACACGACCTGGCATCAGGCCGACAGGTCGGGGTCGAGACGCTGGTGCGCTGGCAGCACCCCAGGCGTGGCCTGGTACCGCCGGGTGAGTTCATCCCGATTGCCGAACGCACCGGCCTGATTGCCGAGATCGATACCTGGGTGCTGCGCCAGGCCTGCTGGCAAATGGTGCAGTGGCAGGCTGAAGGCCGGCAGCTGGCATTTGTGGGGGTGAACATCTCCAGCCGCCTGTTTGGCCAGCACGAACTGTATCAACAGGTAGCCGAAGTGCTGCACGACACCGGCCTGGCCCCGGCCTTGCTGGAGCTGGAAGTGACCGAGAGCGCGGTAATGGAAGACGCTGAAGTGGCACTGGAGCAACTGCACCGCTTGCGCGAGCTGGGGGTGACCCTGGCCATCGACGACTTTGGTACCGGGTATTCGTCACTGCTGCGGCTCAAGCGTTTGCCGGTGCAGAAGTTGAAAATCGACCAAGGGTTTGTAGCTGGGTTGCCACTGGATGAGGATGACATCGCAATTGTGCGGGTGATCATTGCCTTGGCCCGTAGCATGGGTATGCAGGTGCATGCCGAGGGCATCGAGCAGGCGGAACAGGCCACCTTCCTGTTGCAGGAGGCGTGCCAGTTGGGTCAAGGGTACTGGTTCGGGCGGCCAGTGCCGGCTGAGGATCTTCGCTGGGATTGAGAGCGGGCTGCAAAGCAGCCCCAGACCTCAACGCTTGTTCAAACCCTTCGCCAGGCGGTCCCCGCCCAACTGGATCAACGCCACTAACGCTACCAGCATGGCGATCACGGTCAGCATGATCTGGCTGTCGAAACGCTGGTAGCCATATCGATAGGCGATATCCCCCAGCCCGCCGGCACCAATCGCCCCGGCCATCGCCGACGAGTTGATCAAGGTCACCAAGGTAATGGTGAAGCCCCCGACGATCCCCGGCAGCGCCTCGGGCAACAGTACATGCCAGACGATGTGCCTGCGCCGGCAGCCCATGGCCTGTGCGGCTTCCACCAGACCATGATCGACTTCACGCAGGCTCACCTCGGCAATCCGCGCAAAGAACGGTGTGGCGGCAATGGTCAGCGGCACCACGGCCGCCCACACGCCATAAGTGGTCCCCACGACCAAGCGGGTGAAAGGAATCAGCGCAACCATCAGGATCAGAAACGGAATCGAGCGGAACAGGTTGACGAAGGCGCCCAGCACCCGGTTCAGCAGCGGCGCCTCGAAGATCCCGCCCTTGTCGCTGGTGACCAGCAGCACCGCCATGGGTACACCCGCCAGCAGGGCGATCAGTGACGAAACCCCAACCATCAGCAGCGTATCGAGCAAGCCTTCCAGCAGGCGATCAAACCACATGGCCCAGTACCTCCACGTCTTCGGCCCAACGGCGGGCACGTTCCTGCAATTGATGGGTGTCGTGCGGCGAATGTTGCACCGAGAGGATGAGTTGCCCCAAAGCCTGTTCGCCGATGGTTTCCACGCTGCCCTGCAGCAGACGCACACGCCCGCCGAGGTCGGTGAACAGGGCAGACAGCTCTGGTTCACCGAGCACAGTCAGTTTCAGCACTACGGCGCTGTTGCGGCTCGCCGCGCTGGCCTGGAGGCTGGCTTGCAGTGCGGCGGGTAGCTTGGCCTGCAAAGGGGCGAGCAGGGTGCGGGTGACCTCATGACGGGGTGAACCAAACACCCGCCAGACCTCGCCCTGCTCGACCACTGCGCCGCGTTCCAGCACCACTACCCGGTGGCAGATGTCGCGAATCACCGCCATTTCGTGGGTGATCAGCACGATGGTCAGGCCCAGGCGCTGGTTGATATCGCGCAGCAGCTCCAGGATCGAGGCGGTGGTTTCCGGGTCCAGCGCCGAGGTGGCCTCGTCGCACAGCAGGATCTCGGGGGTGTGCACCAGTGCCCGGGCAATGCCCACGCGCTGTTTCTGCCCGCCGGACAGTTGCGCCGGGTACACGTGATGTTTTTCCTGCAGGCCGACCAGTTCCAGCAACTCGCGCACCTTGCGCTGGCGCTCGGGCTTGGCCACGCCGGCCACCTTCAAAGGCAGTTCGACGTTCTGCCACACGGTCTTGGCCGACATCAGGTTGAAATGCTGGAAGATCATGCCGATGCGCCGGCGCAGGGCCACAAGGTGGTCCTTATCGAAAGGCGCGATATCCACCTGGTCGATCAGTACGCGGCCCTGGCTGGGTTGCTCCAGGCGGTTGATGGTGCGCAGCAGTGATGATTTGCCGGCGCCGCTGCGGCCGATGATGCCGAAAATCTCGCCATGGCGGATGTTCAGGTCGATGCCTTGCAAGGCCGGTTGCGCCTGGCCCGGGTAGGTCTTGCCCAGGCCTATGAAACGCACATGGGCTTCATTGACCTCGGGGCGCAGGGCCTGCTCCGTGGCCGTTGGCGGCAGTGCTTGTGGTGTAGGCGCGCCGAGCGCGCTGGCCTGGCTCATGTCAGCCTTCCCAGCCGGCTTGGTAGAGCTTGCCGTGAGCGTTGTCCAGCGCAGCGCGTACCGCTGGTGAATGCTGGTAGATGTCGACGAACTTGGCCAGGCGTGGATCGTCCTTGCTTTGCGGGCGAATGACGAACTGGATCACGTACTCCTTGTTTTCCAGCCCGTCGAACAGCAACGCCGAGGTGGCATCGAAGGTATTGGCCAGGCGGATGTAGGCCGGGTAACCCTGCACCAGGTCGGCGTCGTCGTAGGCACGTACCAGTTGCACCGCCTCGACCTGAAGGATCTTCAGCTTTTTAGGGTTGGCGACGATGTCATCCTCGGTGGCCTTGTAGCCCACGCCTGGCTTCAGGGTGATCAACCCGGCCTTGGCCAGCAGCAGCAGGCCACGGCCGCTGTTGATCGGGTCGTTGGCGATGGCCACGCTGGCGCCTTCGGGCAGCTCGGCAAAGCTTTTGTACTTTTTCGAGTACAGGCCAACGTTGTTGATGATGCCCGGGGCGTAAGGCACGAGGTCGAAGCCTGCAGCAGCCTTGGCGTTTTCCAGGAACGGGATGTGCTGGAAGTAGTTCACGTCGATGTCGCCGCTGTTGAGGCTGACATTGGGCGCAATCCAGTCGCTGAACTCGATCAGCTTCACTTCCAGGCCTCGCTTGTGGGCTTCCTCCACTGCGGCTTCCAGCGGAATGGCAAAGGCCGAGGTGGTACCGATCTTCAACGGTTCGGCAGCAAGGGCTCCGGCGCACAGGCCGAGGGTGGTGGCCATGGCCGCGACGGGCCGGAACAGTTTCTCAAGCATGGTGCAGGGCTCCAGTCGGGGTAGGGGTAAAGCGGTAAGCCGAGCCAGGGTGGTCGGCGGGTAAGTGCGGGTGGTCGGTATGGAACAGTTTTTCGCGCAGGGTGCCTTCGGTGTAGGCCGTCTTGTAGCGGCCACGCTGCTGAAGTTGCGGGATGACCAGCTCTACGAAGTCCTCGAAGCTTTCCGGGGTGACGGTGCGGGTCAGGTTGAAACCGTCCAGGCCGGTTTCATCGATCCACGCGATCAACTGCTTGGCCACCTGTTCAGGCGCGCCGACCAAGGTTACGTAGCGGCCGCCCAGGGCGTGCTGCTGCAACAGGCGCCGGCGGGTCCAGGCGCTGTCTTGCAACTGGCGCGTGGCTGACTGGATGGCGTTGCCCTGGCTGAAGGCAATGGGTTGGTCCAGTTCATAGGCGGCGAAGTCGATGCCCGTGGACGCGGCGAAGTGCGCGACCCCCGCTTCGGCGCTGGCGTGACGCAGGTATTCGGCGTGTTTGGCCTGGGCCTGCTGCTCGGTGGCCGCAACAATCACCGTGATGCCCATGAACACTTTGACTGCCTGCGGGTCGCGGCCGGCGGCCTGGGCGGCCGCGCGAACCTTGTCGACCTGGGCGCGGGTGGCCGCCTTGTCTTGGCCACTGATAAACACGCATTCGGCATGGTTGCCGGCGAAGGCCAAGCCACGCTGCGAGCTGCCGGCCTGGAACAGCACCGGAGTGCGCTGCGGGGAGGGCTCGCACAGGTGGTAGCCTTCGACCTTGTAGAACTCGCCCTGGTGCTGAACCTTGCGCACCTTGTCGGGCGTGGCATAGACGCGATGCTGGCGGTCGGCGACCACTGCATCATCGGCCCAGCTGCCTTCCAGCAGCTTGTACAACACCTGCAGGTATTCATCGGCCTGGTCGTAGCGGCGATCATGCGCCGGTTGCTGCGCCAGGCCCATGGCCCGGGCGGCGCTGTCGAGGTAGCCGGTGACGATGTTCCAGCCCACTCGGCCATTGCTCAGGTGGTCGAGTGTGGAAAGTCGCCGGGCGAACAGGTACGGCGCCTCGTAGGTGAGGTTGGCGGTAAGGCCAAAACCCAAGTGACGGGTGACCGCAGCCATGGCGGACACCAGCAGCAGCGGGTCGTTGACTGGCAGCTGGATCGACTCCTTGAGGGTGACGTCCAGTGACTGGCCGTAGATGTCGTAGGTACCGACGATGTCGGCAATGAAAAGCCCGTCGAACAGACCGCGCTCCAGCAGGCGTGCCAGGTTGGTCCAGTAGTCCAGGGTCTTGTACTGGGTCGAAGTGTCCCGTGGGTGGGTCCACAGGCCGTGGTTGATGTGCCCGACGCAGTTCATGTTGAAGGCATTGAGCAGAATCTGCTTGGCCATCAGATGGTCCCCCGGCGTGGCGGGTTGGCATCGTTGAGGTAGTAGTTGCCGATGGCGTGGTACTTCCAGCGCACCGGGTCGTGCAGGGTGTGCACGCGAGCGTTGCGCCAGTGGCGGTCGAGGTTGTGTTCGGCCAATGTTGCCTGGCTGCCGCCCAGTTCGAACAGGGTGGTACCGGCGGTGAGGGAAATTTCGGTGCTGATGGCGCGTGCTTCGGCCACGGCAATGGAGGCGGCGGCCACGTTGTCGGCAGTGCTGTCGTCGCGGGCGCGGTCGAGGTAGTCGCCTGCGCGCTCCAGCAGGGCTTCGGCCGCGTGCAAGCGGATCGCCAGATGGCCGAAGCTTTTCAGCGTCAGCGGGTCATCCCTGGCCTTGTCCAGGCCGGAGTCGACCCACGGACGGCTGCGGGTGCGCACGAAGTGCAGGGCGTCTTCATAGGCGGCGCGGGCAATGCCGGTGTCGATGGCGGCATGGAGGATCTGCGCCAGCGGGCCGACCGGGGTGGGGCGCTCGAAGGCGCTCTGGAACGGCACCACGTCGGCTGCACTGACGTACACGTTATCGAACACCACCGAACCGCTGCCGGTGGTGCGCTGGCCGAAGCCGCTCCAGTCGTCGATCACCTGCAGCCCCTGGCTGTCTGCCGGGACAAAGACCAACTGCTGTATGCCTTGCTCATCCACGACTGAGGTTGGAATGCGCTGGGCATAGATGGCGCCTGTGGAATAGAACTTGCGCCCGTTGATGCGGAAACCGTCGCCGTCTCGGTTCAGACGGGTGGTGCGCTCGTGGGCGGTCTTGGTGCCCAGCTCGGCCAGGGCATTGCCGAAACGGCGGCCGGCCAGTACCTCGGCGTACAGGCGCTGTTTCTGTTCGGGGCTGCCGTTTATCCGCAGCACTTCCAGACCGTAGAAATGATTCTGCGGAATCTGCCCGAGCGAACCGTCGGCCTGCGCGATACGGGCGATGACCTTGGCCAGGGTGACGTTGGACACGCCGGCACCGCCGAAGGCTTTGGGCACGCTGATGGCCCACAGGCCGGAACGGGTGAACAGCTCGAGTTCGGCGAGCGGCAGGCGGCGCTCGCGGTCGCGCAAGGCGCTGTCGCGGCGCAGTTGCTGGGCGATGTCTTCGGCGACGGCCAGGGCTTGGGCGTCGCTGGTGATGATAGCGATTGTCATGGAGTTCTCCGGGGGCCGCTTCGCGGCCCTTCGCCGGCTTGCCCGCTCCCACAGGTAAAGTGATGCCAGTTCAGGCGGTGGCAATCCTGTGGCAGCGGGCAAGCCCGCGAAGGGCTGCGCAGCAACCCCAAAGGCAGCAAATCAGATCCAGGAATGCCGTGCAGGCAGGGTGCCGTTAAGGTGGTAAGCGCCCACCGCGTGGTACTTCCAGCGCACCGGGTCGTGCAGGGTGTGCACCCGGGCATTGCGCCAGTGGCGGTCGAGGTTGAACTCGGCAAGGGTGGCGCGGCTGCCGGCCAGCTCGAACAGCTTTTCGCTGGCCTGCAGGGCAATCTCGGTGGTCAGCACCTTGGCTTCCGCCACCGCAATCGAGGCACGTGCCGCGCTGGCTGCGTCGATAGGCGCAGCATTGACCTCGTCGAGTACCCGAGCAGCTTTGCGCAGCAGCGCTTCGGCGGCGTGCTGCTCGAGTTTCAGGCGGCCGATGTCGGCAATTACATAAGGGTCGTCACTGGCACGGTCGACGTTGGCGTCAATCCACGGCCGGGACTTTTCGCGCACGAACGTGATCGCATCATCGATAGCTGCTTCGGCGATGCCGGCGTCGATCGCCGCCTGGATCAGCTGCGAAGCGGCGCCCTGAATGTTGGGGATATCGCGCTGGCGCCAGTTGTCGATCACCAGTTCCGCTTCTACCGGCACCTGGTCCAGCAGCACGGTACCGCTGGCGGTGGTGCGCTGGCCGAACCCGGACCAGTCATCGACAATGCGCAACCCCGGGCTCCCCCGGCGCACGAATGCCAGGCGCTGGCGGCCTTCGTCGTCGAGGGCTTTTACCGTCACCCAATGGGCGAACAAGGCACCGGTGGAGTAGAACTTCTCGCCACTTATGCGGTAGCTGTTTCCGGCGCGCGTGATTCGGGCCTTGAGGGTGAGGGTGTCCTTGGTGTCACGCTCAGGCCCGGCATTGCCGATGCGCCAGCCGTCGAGCACGCTGCGGAAGATCAGCGCTTGCTGCGCCTCGCTGGCCGTCAGGCGCAGCAGCTGCAGCATGCCGAACTGGTTCTGCGGGATCTGCCCCAGGGCGGGGTCGGCGGCGCTGATCAGGCGGAACACTTCGGCGACGGTTTCGAACGACACGTCGGCGCCACCGTAGGCCTTGGGTACGCTGATGCTGCCCAGACCGCTGCGGGTAAACAGTTCGATTTCGGCCCAGGGCAGTTTGCGTTGCTGGTCGCGGCGGGCAGCGTGTTCGCGGGCGACCTTGGCCAGTTCGCGGGCGGCTTGCAGGGCTTCGGCGTCGTTGCGCAGTACCTTGGCCGGCAGCAGCGGGGGCGAGCTGTCAAGATCGCTATGGAATTGGGTGTTGGCTTGGCTGGGCATCAGTGCCGCTCCTTGGCTGCACTCAATGCCCTGGCGTTACGCACTGGGGTGATCGTGATCCTGACCATTCCTGACCTCACAAAAATAATGATGTCGCTGCAGTTGATTGCGACAGATGTGTGCTGGTCCGGTGGTCCGGTTTATATACCCTAATGATTTATAAAAATTTTATGAACTAACTTTTTGGAATATTTATAGAAGGAGGGATTTGTTACGGGCGTGCCGGCCTCTTCGCGGGTAAACCCGCTCCTACAGATGCCTCAGGATCTGTGCATTCACTGTAGGAGCGGGTTTACCCGCGAAAGGGCCGGGACAGGTCTACTCGGAGGCAGCAGTCCCGAGGAACTTGCGCAGGAACTGCCGCGTACGCTCTTCCTTTGGCGCCGCAAACAGGGCCTTGGCCTCGCCCTGCTCCACGATCACGCCCTTGTCGAAGAAGATCACCCGGTTCGCCACATCCCGGGCAAAGCTCATCTCGTGTGTGACGATGATCATGGTGCGCTTTTCCTCGGCCAGGCCGCGGATGGTCGCCAATACTTCACCGACCAGCTCCGGGTCCAGCGCCGAGGTCGGCTCGTCGAACAGGATTACCTCCGGTTCCATGGCCAGGGCACGGGCGATGGCCACCCGTTGCTGCTGGCCGCCGGACAGGCGCCGTGGGTAGGCGTCTTCCTTGCCCGCCAGGCCGACTTTGGCCAGCAGGCGCCGGCCAAGCTCGATGGCCTGCTCGCGAGGCGTCTTCTTGACGATCACCGGCCCCTCGATCACGTTCTCCAGGGCGGTGCGGTGGGGGAACAGGTTGAAGTTCTGGAACACGAACCCGGCCTGCTGGCGCAAACGGCGAATCGCACTCTGCTGCCCGCCCAAAGGGCGGTTGGCATCGATGCTGATGGCGCCGATCTGGATCTGCCCGGCATCGGGAGTTTCCAGCAGGTTCAGGCAGCGCAGGAAGGTGGTTTTACCCGAGCCACTGGGGCCGATGATGGCCACCACTTCACCGGGCCGCACGGTCAGGTCGATACCGTTGAGCACGGTCTGGCCCTTGAACCGCTTGGTCAGGCCTTTCACTTCAATCATGCTCAATGCTCCTGGTCATGCTGGTTGACCCGCGCTTCCATGCGGTTCTGGAAGTGCGCAAGGATGCTGCACAGCACCCAATAGATGACCGCGACCGCCACGTACATGGTGAACACTTCGAACGTGCGCGCGGTAATCAGCTGGGCTTGGCGGAACAGCTCGGGCACCTGGATGGTTGCCGCCAGGGCGGTGTCCTTTACCAGCGAGATGAAGCTGTTGCCCAGCGGTGGCAACGCGGTGCGCAGGGCCTGTGGCAGGATCGCCCGGCGCATGGCTTGCACGCGAGTCATGCCGATGCTGGCGGCTGCTTCCCACTGGCCGCGGTCGATCGAGGAAATCGCTGCGCGCAGGATCTCGCAGATGTAGGCCGCCATGTTCAGCGACAGGCCGATCAGTGAAGCGGGGATCGGGTCCAGCTCGATGCCGATTTGCGGCATGCCGAAATAGATCACGAACAGCTGCACCAGCAGCGGCGTGCCGCGGAAGAACGACACGTAGACCCGCGCCAGCCAGTTCAGCGGCAGAATCTTCGACAGCCGCATCAGTGCCAGGGCAAAGCCCAGCACCAGGCCGAAGAACATGCCGCCGACACTGAGCAGCACTGTATAACCCGCGCCCTTCAGCAGGAAGGGTGCGGAGTCGATAACGAGTTGCAGGCTTTCAGCAATCATTTGGTGACATCGGCACCGAAGTACTTCTCGGACAGCTTGGCCAGCGTGCCATCAGCTTTGAGCTTGTCGATGGCCTTGTTGATGGCTGCCAACAGTTCCGGCTCACCCTTGCGCATGGCCACGCCGCTTTCCAGGCGCGAGAAGGCATCGCCGGCAAGCTCGGTGTCCTTGGCTTTTTGCGCGTATTCCAGCGCGGCCAGGCGGTCGATCAGAATGGCGTCGATACGGCCGTTGCGCAGGTCGGCGAACTTGCTTGGGTCGTCTTCATAGGTGCGCACATCGGCTTGCGGTACGTCCTTTTTCACCCACTGCTCGTAGTTGGTGCCAAGGCCTACGCCGACCTTTTTGCCGGCCAGGTCCTGCGCGCCCTTGATGTTCAGCTGCTCGGCTTTCTTCTTCAGGATCAGCGCCTGGATGCCGGAGATAGTGTAGGGCTCGGAGAAGTCGTACTTTTTCTTGCGCTCTTCGGAAATGGTCACCTGATTGACCACCACATCCAGGCGCTTGGATTCCAGCGCGGCAAGGATGCCGTCCCACTTGGTCGGCTGGATCTTGGCCTTGACCCCCAGCTCCTTGGCCAGCAGCTCGGACAGCTCCACTTCGAAGCCGGTCAGTTTGCCGTTTTCGTCCTGGAAGCTGAATGGCGGGTAGGTGCCCTCTAGGCCGACGTTGATGACGCCTTTTTCCTGGATGGTCTTCAATTGCTCGCCGGCGAACGCCTGGCTGAGCAGGCCGGCACCCAGCAGGAGGGCCAGGCTGGCGTTGAGTAGCGGTTTGGCGAATTTCGACATTTCAGAGCCCCGCGCGTGTTGTCTAGGTAGTGAGGTGGCGACTATAGGATTGGCTGCTTTGAGGGTAGGTGACGATCTCCACCCCGTCATCGCGGCTTATGCCTGACTTAGCGCAGGATGGAATAAAGCGTTGTTTTTTCCAAGCCTTGGATTTGCCGTAAAGTGGACTGCATGTAGGCAGGTTCGGTCCTTTCGCGGGCCTGGCGACAAAATCAGATGGCCTATACGGCAGGAGAAAACCGTGAGCGAACAACCTTCATCCGCGCATTGGCAGTTGCAGAGCATTGTCACTGGCCTGCGCGGGGCCCGTGAGCAATGGCGCACCCGCAATGGCCGCAGCATTGGCGAGCAGGGCGGGCGCGAACTGCCGTCGCGCGAAGCGATGCGGCAAATTCTGGAGCAACTGTGCGGCGCGCTGTTCCCCATGCGCCTGGGGCCAGTCGACCTGCGCGAAGAAAGTGAAGACTTCTACGTCGGCCATACCCTGGATGCCGCGCTGACCGCCCTGCTGGCCCAGGCTCGTCTTGAACTTCGCTATGCGGCACGACAGAGCAAGGCTGAGCTGGCTGGGGTCGACGCCCGTGCGCTGGGCCTGATCCAGGGCTTTGCCGCTGCGCTACCGGAACTGCGTGTACTGCTCGACACCGATGTGCTGGCCGCCTACCACGGTGACCCGGCGGCGCGCAGCGTCGATGAAGTGCTGCTGTGCTACCCGGGCATCCTGGCGATCATCCACCACCGGCTGGCGCACCACCTGTACCAGGCTGGCCTGCCGCTGCTGGCGCGGATCAGCTCTGAGCTGGCGCATTCGGCCACCGGCATCGACATTCACCCGGGCGCGCAGATCGGCCCGAGCTTCTTCATTGACCACGGCACCGGTGTGGTCATTGGTGAAACCGCGATCATCGGCGAGCGCGTGCGCATCTACCAGGCGGTGACCCTGGGCGCCAAGCGTTTCCCCAGCGATGAGTCGGGGACTCTGCACAAAGGCCTGCCACGGCACCCGATCGTCGAGGATGATGTGGTGATCTATGCCGGGGCCACGGTGCTGGGGCGCATCACCATCGGCAAGGGTTCGACCATTGGCGGTAATGTGTGGCTGACCCGCAGTGTGCCGGCAGAAAGCAACATTACTCAGGCCAACCTGCAGCTGGATTGCCAGGACAAGAACTGATCCCGCATTGCAATTGCCTGTGCTGGCCTCTTCGCGGGCAAACCGCTCCTACAAAGAACATACCAATGTAGGGGAGGGCTAACCCGCGAAAAGGCCGGAGCAGGACGACACCAATCAGCGCCCCAATTCGCATTGAAATCCGATCCATGTTTAACTTGAACGCTTGTTCAATGAAAAAACGCTGGTCCGCTGCCGGTGTTCAACAGGAGGATTCCTTTGCTGAACCCGTTCATTCCGAACCTCACGTCATTCGACGAGGTGCACGCCCGATGAGTGCACCGAACCCTTCCCTTGCCAATGGCAAGATCCGCATGAACCCCCCGGTGTTCTACTTTGCGGCGAGTTTCATCCTTATCTTTGGCCTGGTAGTCATCTCCAACCCGCAAGCCGCAGGTGACTGGTTGCTGGCGGCGCAGAACTGGGCGGCCAACACGGTCGGCTGGTACTACATGCTGGCGATGACGCTGTATCTGGTCTTCGTGGTGGTCACCGCCTTGTCTGGCTACGGCAAGATCAAACTCGGTGCCGACCACGACGAACCCGAGTTCAGCTACCTGTCGTGGGCCGGCATGCTGTTCGCCGCGGGCATCAGCATCACGCTGTTCTTCTTCTGTGTCTCCGAACCGCTCACCCACATGCTGCAACCGCCCCAAGGCGAAGCAGGCACGGTCGAGGCCGGGCGCCAGGCGATGCAGATCCTGTTCCTGCACTGGGGCCTGCATGGCTGGGGGGTGTTTGCCTTCGTCGGCATGGCATTGGCCTATTTCGCCTACCGGCACAACCTGCCACTGGCTTTACGTTCGGCGCTGTACCCGTTGATTGGCAAGCGCATCAACGGCCCGATCGGCTATGCGGTGGACGGCTTCGGCATCATCGCCACGGTGTTCGGCCTGGGTGCCGACATGGGCTTTGGGGTGCTGCATCTGAACGCGGGCCTGGACTACCTGTTCGGCATCAGCCACAGCCAGTGGGTGCAGGTGATCCTCATCACCCTGATGATGGGCGCGGCTGTGGCCGTCGCCGTGGCCGGGGTGGAGAAGGGCGTGCGGGTGATGAGCGATATCAACCTGTTCCTGGCCTGTGCGCTGCTGCTGTTCGTGCTGTTTGCCGGGCCTACCCAGCACCTGTTCAACACGCTGATCCAGAACCTGGGCGACTACCTGGGTGCATTGCCGCGCAAGAGCTTCGACGTGTATGCCTATGGTGAAAACCGTGGCTGGCTGGGCGGCTGGACCGTGTTCTATTGGGCCTGGTGGATTGCCTGGGCGCCGTTCGTGGGCCTGTTCATCGCCCGCATTTCCCGGGGCCGCACCATTCGCGAGTTCGTCTTTGGCGTGTTGCTGATCCCGCTGGGCTTTACCCTGGCGTGGATGTCTATCTTCGGCAACAGCGCCCTGGACCAGGTGATCAACCACGGCATGACCGCGCTGGGCCAATCGGCGCTGGATAACCCGTCGATGAGCCTGTACCTGCTGCTGGAAACTTACCCCTGGAGCAAGGCGGTAATCGCCACCACGGTGTTCATCAGCTTCGTGTTCTTCGTCACCTCGGCCGACTCGGGTACCGTGGTGCTGTCGACCTTGTCGGCCAAGGGTGGGGGAGCTGATGAGGATGGGCCGAACTGGCTGCGTATCTTCTGGGGGGCGATGACTGCGCTGATCACCAGTGCGCTGTTGTTCGCTGGCAGCATCGATTCGCTGAAGTCGGCAGTGGTACTGACTTCGCTGCCGTTCTCGCTGATTCTGCTGTGCATGATGTGGGGGCTGCACAAGGCGTTCTACCTGGAGTCGCAACGGCAGATCGCGCAGATGCACTCGCTGGCCCCGTTTGCCCAGTCACGCCGCGGCCGTGGCGGCTGGCGCCATCGCCTGAGCCAGGCGGTGCACTTCCCGTCGCGTGATGAGGTGTACCGCTTCATGGATGATGTGGTGCGCCCGGCGATTGCCGATGTGCGTGAAGTGTTCGAGCAGAAGGGCCTGGCACTGATTACCCAGGACGACCCTAGCCATGACAACGTCAGCCTGAAGATTGGCCATGGCGAGGAGCAGCCGTTCATTTACCAGGTGCAGATGCGTGGCTATTTCACACCATCGTTCGCCTTGGGGGGGCTGGGTACGCAGGAGTTGAAGAACCGCCGCTATTACCGGGCGGAGGTGCACCTGAGCGAAGGCAGCCAGAACTATGACCTGGTGGGCTACAGCAAAGAGCAGATCATCAACGACATCCTCGACCAGTACGAGCGGCACATGCAGTACCTGCATTTGGTCCGCTAGACCGACGGGGCCGCTCTGCGGCCCATTCACAGCACAAGGCTGCACATGCAGGTTAATGCTGCAGGACTGCCGTGCGTCGCGGTCATCCCATCCCGCATTTCACATCGCAATGCCGCTGGCCTACAGGGGATCGCCTCCGTAGGTCAGCCACTCCCGCGCTAATCAAGAACGAAACTCAGCAGGCTATAAGCAAACGTTTGCTTATAGCTAAAGGCTATTATTCGTTGCGATTCTATAGTGATCGGTAGTAAAAATTTCTAACATATTCCTTAAAAATCTTACAAATTCATAAAACGGTCATTTTGGTTTTATAGGATTGTCATTATCCTGTAGTGCAGGTGGCGTCTTAGACCAAAGTCGCGAAACGTTTAGAAACGATTGACTAGATGGTCACGCTTTGGGACTAAATCGCCCATCCCGGTGAGCGGGGCATCAGACCCCTCCGCCAGAGATACACAAAAATTAGAACGTAGAGGAGCAAAACATGTACAAGTCCAGCCTGGCTGTGGCCGTGGCACTGGGGGTTCTCGCCCAGCAAGCAGGCGCTGCCGGTTTCGTTGAAGACAGCAAACTGTCGCTCAGCTCGCGCACCATGTACTACGACAACAACAACCGTGAAGATCACGCAAAACCTGATGCGGAGCGCCCGGACCAACGTGAGTCGGGCCAGGGCTTCAAGCTCGACTACATCTCGGGCTTTACCCAAGGCACCGTAGGCTTTGGTGTTGATGCCCAAGCGCTGTGGGGTATCCACCTGGATGGTGGCCGTGGCTACCACAAAAGCGGCTTCATGCCAGACGACAGCAATGGCTCTTCTGTAAACCAGTGGGCTCGTTTCGGCGCTAACGCAAAAGCGCGCTTCTCCAAAACCGAAGTGCACTACGGTAGTGCGCTGGCGCCTAACCTGCCGATCCTGGTCGCCAACGACGGTCGTGTGCTGCCTCAAACCTTCGAGGGTGGCACCATCCAGTCGAAGGAAATCGACAACCTGACCATCAATGCTGGCCAGCTGACTCACGCCATGGGCCGTGCTTCGAGCAACCGTACCGGCCTTTCGGTCAACGGCGCCACTGCCGATAGCAACAAGTTCATCTACGGCGGTCTGGACTACAAGCTCACCTCTGACTTGACGCTGCAGTACTACTACTCGAACCTGAAGGACTTCTACAAACAGCACTTCCTGGGTGCGACCCACGTTTTCAAGATTGCTGATGATCAGTCCTTCAAAACCGACCTGCGCTACTTCGATAGCAGCAGCGATGGCAAGAACGGCGGACCAGGAGCGTATAACTTCAATAACAATGGCGGTTACGAGAAAAATGACGGCAAGGTAGATAACAAGACCTGGTCCGCAATGTTCACGTACACCTTGGGTGGTCATTCGCTGATGTTGGGCCATCAACAAGTCAGTGACGACGGTGGCTTTGTCTGGCTGAACCAGGGCTCGGTCCGCGATGGCAACAACCGTCCGGAAGGGGCCGGCGGCTCCAGCTTCTACCTGTTCACCGACAGCATGATCAACCAGTTCGCCAAGGCCGGTGAAAACACCACCTTCGGTCAGTACGCCTACGACTTCGCTCGCCTGGGCGTGCCAGGCCTGAAAGCGTCGGTTTCCTACCTGAAAGGTGAAGATGGCAAAAACGCCGTTGGCGGCGGCCACTTCAGCGAGTGGGAGCGTGACGCCCGGGTCGACTACGTTATCCAGGACGGCACCTTCAAGGGCCTGGGCGCCAGCCTGCGTCACGGCGTCTACCGTGGCACCGGCACCAGCTCGCTGGCTGACCAGGACCAGACCCGCCTGATCTTCAACTACACTTACAACTTCCTGTAAGCCGTAGCTGAACAAGAAGCCTCGCCTGATGCGAGGCTTTTTTGTGCCTGTAGACTTGCATGTATTTTGGTTATAAACAAATTGTTATTTATTCTTTTTGTTTTTAACTGAATGCAGGCACATTGAACCCCTACGGTACAGAACCCAGCCAAGGAGCCGCAGCCCATGAGCCTCAAACTCGGCGATATCGCCCCCGATTTCGAACAGGACTCCAGCGAAGGCAAGATCCGCTTCCACGAGTGGCTGGGCAACAGTTGGGGGGTGCTGTTCTCCCACCCGGCAGACTTCACCCCGGTGTGCACCACCGAGTTGGGCCTGACCGCCAAGCTCAAGGACGAATTTGCCAAGCGCGGGGTCAAGGCCATCGCCCTGTCGGTGGACCCGGTCGACTCGCATCACAAGTGGATCGATGACATCAACGAAACACAGAATACCGTGGTCAACTTCCCGATCATCGCCGACGCCGACCGCAAAGTGTCCGACCTGTACGACCTGATCCACCCGAACGCCAGCGACACCCTGACCGTGCGCTCGCTGTTCATCATCGACCCGAACAAGAAGGTGCGCCTGACCATCACCTATCCGGCCAGTACCGGGCGCAACTTCAATGAAATTTTACGGGTGATCGACTCGCTGCAGCTGACCGACAACCACAAGGTCGCCACGCCAGGTAACTGGCAGGACGGCGACGAGGTGGTGATCGTGCCTTCGCTTAAGGATGAAGAGGAGATCAAGCAGCGCTTCCCCAAAGGTTACCGGGCGGTCAAACCCTATCTTCGCCTGACCCCTCAGCCCAATCGTTAATGGAATCCTCGTTGCATTGCTCTTAGCCAAGCAGGGATTTTCGGGCCGTTTCGACGGCCCTTTTTTATGCCTGTAAAAAACCTGTGGGAGCGGGCGCGCCCGCGAAGAGGCACTCGCGGATAAAGACAATAATGGAATAAACAAATGAATAAATATGATTTCTAGATATATGAAGCGGCTGTTAATGTTACCTCCAACAGAACACAAGGAAGCGCAGCAATGCTGGTCGTCTCAATCGGTGGTAGCCCAAGTCTCCGTTCACGCTCCGGCGTGCTGCTCGAGCGTTCGCGCCAGTGGCTGCAGGAGCGCGGCGTTGAAGTGGTGACCTTTCAGGTGCGTGACTTCCCCGCCGAAGACCTGTTGCATGCCCGTTTCGATAGCCCCCAAGTGCAACACTTCCAGCAGTTGGTGGCCCAGGCGGATGGCCTGATCGTTTCTACCCCTGTCTACAAAGCATCGTTTGCCGGTGCGCTGAAGACATTGCTCGACCTGCTGCCCGAACGCGCACTGACCCACAAGATCGTGTTGCCAATCGCCACTGGCGGCAGCATCGCCCACATGCTGGCGGTGGATTACGCATTGAAGCCGGTGCTGTCGGCACTCAAGGCACAAGAGACCCTGCAAGGGATTTTTGCCGACGACAGCCAGGTGGCTTACGCAGAAGGCACAAAGCCCGCGCATTTGGTACAGGCGCTGGAAGAGCGCCTGCAGGACTCGCTGGAAACCTTCCACGCGGCCTTGGCCCGTCGGCCGAACCCCGTGGCGCCCGGCGTACTGAACGAACGTCTGATCAGCGCTCGCTGGAGCATCTAACGGCATTACCCGCTTCACCACCTTACTCGCCCGTTAACGAGGCAAGCAGGTGCAACCCGAACCCCATTCGCACAGGAGAGCGCCATGCGCACAGTCTTCTTGCGTCGTGGTCTGGTCGCCCTGTTTGCGGCGGCTGTGTCCTTCGGCGCCATTAACCAAGCCCAGGCCGAGAGCCTGCGTATCGGTTACCAGAAATACGGCACCTTGGTGCTGCTCAAGGCCAAGGGCACGCTGGAGAAACGCCTGGCCGAGCAGGGAGTACAGGTGCAATGGACCGAATTCCCCGGCGGCCCGCAGCTGCTTGAAGGGCTGAACGTCGGCTCCATCGATTTCGGCGTAACCGGCGAGACCCCGCCTGTGTTCGCTCAGGCCGCTGGCGCCGACCTGCTCTATGTCGCCTACGAACCGCCAGCGCCGCACAGCGAAGCGATCCTGGTGCCCAAGGGCTCGCCCATCCAGGCGGTGAAGGACCTCGAGGGTAAAAAGGTCGTCCTCAACAAAGGCTCCAACGTGCACTACCTGCTGGTCCGCGCCCTGGAAGACGCCGGCCTCAAGTACAGCGACATCCAGCCTGTCTACCTGCCGCCGGCCGACGCCCGCGCCGCCTTCGAGCGCGGCAGCGTGGATGCCTGGGTGATCTGGGACCCGTACCAGGCCGCCGCCGAGCAGCAGCTGCAAGCGCGCACCCTGCGTGACGGCAAGGGCCTGGTCGACAACCACCAGTTCTACCTCGCCACCCGCAACTATGCGACACAGCACCCTGCGGTGATCAACACCGTGATCGAGGAAGTGCGCGCCGTGGGTGAATGGTCCCAGGCCAACCCGCAGGAAGTGACCGACCAAGTCGCCCCGCTGCTCGGCCTGCCTGCCGACGTCACCCTCACCTCGGTCAAGCGCCAAGGCTACGGCGCTGCGCCGCTGACCCCGGACGTGGTGGCCGCGCAGCAGAAGATCGCCGACACGTTCCAGACGCTGAAGCTTATTCCCAAGCCGCTGAGCATCAAGGACGTGATCTGGACACCCCCGGCCAAGGTCGCTAGCGCGCCTTGATTGACTGCCCGTGCCGGGGCGCCGCTCCGGCTAGAGCCACCCTTGAGGAGACGACTCCAATGAGCCTTAACATTTTCTGGTTCCTCCCAACCCACGGTGACGGCAAGTACCTGGGCACTTCCGAAGGCGCACGAGCGGTCGATCACGGTTACCTGCAGCAGATCGCGCAGGCCGCCGACCGCCTTGGTTTTGGTGGGGTGCTGATCCCGACCGGGCGCTCCTGCGAGGACTCCTGGCTGGTGGCCGCGTCGCTGATCCCCGTGACCCGGCACCTGAAGTTCCTGGTAGCGCTGCGTCCGGGCATCATTTCGCCCACCGTGGCAGCACGCCAGGCGGCCACCCTCGATCGCTTGTCCAATGGCCGTGCGCTGTTCAATCTGGTGACCGGTGGTGACCCGGACGAGCTGGCGGGTGACGGCCTGCACCTGAACCACCAGGCGCGCTACGAAGCTTCGGTCGAGTTCACCCGTATCTGGCGCAAGGTGCTGGAAGGCGAAAACGTCGATTACGACGGTAAGCACATCCAGGTAAAGGGCGCCAAGCTGCTCTACCCGCCAATTCAGCAACCACGCCCACCGCTGTATTTCGGCGGCTCGTCCGAGGCCGCTCAGGACTTGGCGGCCGAACAGGTCGAGCTGTACCTGACCTGGGGCGAGCCACCGGCAGCCGTTGCCGAGAAGATTGCTCAGGTGCGCGAAAAAGCAGCTGCTCAGGGGCGCGAAGTCCGCTTCGGTATTCGCCTGCATGTGATCGTGCGCGAAACCAACGAAGCGGCTTGGGCAGCCGCCGACCGCCTGATCTCACACCTGGACGATGACACCATCTCTCGTGCCCAGGCTTCGCTGGCGCGCTTCGACTCGGTGGGCCAGCAACGCATGGCTGCCCTGCACGGCGGCAAGCGCGACAACCTGGAAGTCAGCCCCAACCTGTGGGCGGGCGTTGGCCTGGTACGTGGCGGGGCTGGCACCGCGCTGGTGGGCGATGGCCCGACGGTGGCGGCGCGGGTGAAGGAATATGCCGACTTGGGGATCGATACATTCATCTTCTCGGGTTATCCA
Organism: Pseudomonas sp. yb_5; assembly: GCF_043103865.1. Classification (NCBI taxonomy): domain Bacteria; kingdom Pseudomonadati; phylum Pseudomonadota; class Gammaproteobacteria; order Pseudomonadales; family Pseudomonadaceae; genus Pseudomonas; species Pseudomonas sp. yb_5. The sequence goes on along the minus strand of NZ_JBICKE010000082.1, from coordinate 89,977 downwards.
CACCTGGAAGAGTCGTATCGGGTGGCTGAACTGCTGTTCCCCCACCTCGATGTGCAACGCCCGGAGCAACCGAAATCCGGTGGCTACGTAAGCCCGTTTGGCGAGATGGTGGCCAACGACATCCTGCCCAAATCCGTGTCGCAGAGCTGAGGGCCGGGTCATGAGTCGTGCAACTTCCTCCAACCTGACCCAGCGCCTGGCGCCGTGGGCGCTGCCGGTGCTGCTGTTGGCAATATGGCAGCTGGCCGTGAGCGCTGGCTGGCTGTCGACGCGTATCCTGCCGGCACCTAGCGCAGTGGTAAGCGCTGGCGTCGAGCTGGTGCGCAGCGGCGAAATCTGGACCCATCTGGCCATCAGCGGCTGGCGTGCAGGCCTGGGCTTTGTGATCGGCGGCAGCATCGGCCTGGTACTGGGTTTCATCACTGGCCTGTCGAACTGGGGCGAACGCCTGCTCGACAGCTCGGTACAGATGATTCGCAACGTGCCGCACCTCGCGCTGATCCCGCTGGTGATCCTGTGGTTCGGTATCGACGAGTCGGCAAAGATCTTCCTGGTCGCGCTGGGCACGCTGTTTCCGATCTATCTGAACACCTACCACGGCATTCGCAACGTTGACCCAGCGTTGGTGGAAATGGCGCGCAGCTATGGCTTGTCCGGCTTCGGCCTGTTCCGCCAGGTGATCCTGCCTGGGGCGCTGCCTTCGATCCTGGTGGGTGTGCGTTTTGCCCTGGGCTTCATGTGGCTGACGCTGATTGTTGCCGAAACCATTTCGGCCAACGCAGGCATCGGCTACCTGGCCATGAATGCTCGCGAATTTCTTCAGACCGACGTGGTCGTGCTGGCCATCGTCCTGTACGCCGTGCTCGGCAAGTTTGCCGACCTTGCCGCCCGAGGCCTGGAGCGTACCTGGCTGCGCTGGCACCCGGCCTATCAAGTTGCCAGGAAGGAGGGCGCATGACCGTGTTCAAGGAACAGCCGCCACGCCTGCTGCGTGGCATCCCGCTGGCCTCCAAGGGCCTGCGCAAGGCCTTTGGCCAGCGCGACGTGTTAAAGGGCCTCGACCTGCACATCCCGGCCGGCCAGTTCGTGGCTATCGTCGGCCGCAGCGGCTGCGGCAAGAGCACCTTGCTGCGGCTGCTGGCCGGGCTGGACCAGCCCACCGCTGGTCAGTTGCTGGCTGGTGCCGCGCCGCTGGAAGAGGCCCGTGAAGAAACCCGCCTGATGTTCCAGGACGCGCGGCTGCTGCCGTGGAGGAGGGTGATCGACAACGTTGGCCTTGGGCTGTCTGGCGACTGGCGCTCGCGTGCGCTGGAGGCCTTGGAGGCGGTTGGCCTGGCCGACCGCGCCAACGAATGGCCGGCAGCGCTCTCGGGTGGCCAGAAGCAGCGCGTGGCCTTGGCCCGAGCCTTGATTCACCAGCCCCGCCTGCTGTTGCTGGACGAGCCGCTGGGTGCGCTGGATGCATTGACCCGTATCGAGATGCAGCAACTGATCGAACGCCTGTGGCGTCAGCACGGCTTCACGGTGCTGCTGGTCACCCACGATGTCAGCGAGGCGGTTGCCGTGGCTGACCGGGTGATCCTGATCGAGGACGGCGAGGTCGGGCTCGACCTCACTGTTGACCTGGCACGGCCCCGGGCGCGTGGTTCACACCGCCTGGCCGCGCTGGAAAGCGAAGTGCTCAACCGTGTGCTGTCCGCCCCGGGCACTGCGCCCGAGCCGGACCCTGTAGCCCCTCTGCCCACGCAATTGCGTTGGGCGCACTGAATCCCGGAATCCAAAAGGAAGCAAACCATGACTATCAAAGCCATCAACGTTCGCAACCAGTTCAAAGGTACTGTGAAAGAAATTCTCGAAGGCCCGGTACTGTCGGAAATCGACGTGCAGACGGCTTCGGGTATCGTCACTTCGGTGATTACCACCCGTTCCGTGCGGGAGCTGGAGTTGCAGGTGGGCAGTGAAGTGATTGCCTTTGTGAAGTCGACTGAAGTGTCTATCGCCAAGCTGTGATGCGGCTGCTCGATATTGGGGCTGCTTTGTAGCCCTTCGCGGGCACGCCCGCTCCCACAGGTACTTCGCAAGCTCCAGGGTGCGCGCGGGCTCTGTGGGAGCGGGCGTGCCCGCGAAGGGCCGCCAAGCGGCCCCAAATTTCTCAGCTGGAACGCTTGGCCAGATACGGCGGCAGATACAACCCCAGATACGCCTCGAACACCCGCTTGCCTTCCTCGGCCATGCGCGGGGTGATCGCCTCGTGCAACTGCACTGACCGCGCATACACCCGGTCGCTCAATTCCATGCCCAGGGCAAACACATCCACATCCAGTGGCATCACCGGCAGGTGAAAATGCTGGTCGAACAACTTGTACATCAAGTCGCCCAGTTCCATGTCGTGCTGCCGGTCGGCCTGCACCACCTCGCTCAGGCCATGCTGCGCCAGGATCAACTGCCGCGCTGCCGCATCCTCGTTATAGATATCAAGCATGCGTTCTTCGATCAGCCGTGACAGCTCGTGCCAGGTGCTGAACGCGCTGCTGTCGATCGGTGCGCTCAGGGCTTCGCGAAACGCCCGGTGTACATCCGCAGTCAGCGCCTCCAGCAAGGCCGGCACGCTGGCGAAGAAGTGATACACCGACGACGGTGGAATCTGCGCCCGCTCGGCCACGCTGTAGATAGAAAGTGCCGCCACCCCTTGCTCGGCCAACAGCTCACGCGCAGCCGCCAGGATCGCCTCGATCCTGGCCTGGCTGCTGGCGCGCGGTTTGCGCGGGGTGGTGGTGCGGTTCATCAACTGCTGATTGCCAGGATGCTGGCCTGGTAGGCGCCGACGAACAGGTCGAAGTCACCGACTTCTTCCTGCTCCAGCTCGGACTGCCTGGCGAGCGACTCGCGGGCCAGCGTCTCGAATGCCCGCTGTTTTTCGTTGCTCAGTGGTTGCTCGCGGAAAGTCTCGGCGTGCACACGGCTCTGGCGCAGCGAGAACTGGACGAAGCTCTCGTCATGCTCGGTCATGCGTGCCAGCACCTGGGCAGACGGGGTCAGTGAGGTGTCGTCGACCTTGGCCTGCTGGGCATCCAGGGCCTTGGCGTGCTCATCAGAGCCTTGCGCCTGGTCGAGCAGGTTGGCCAACTGGCGGATACGCTCGATCAGCTCGCTGGCCCAGTCCTTCAGGCTGATTGGCTGACCATTGCGGTGCAACTCCAGGCCCGGACGACGACCTTCCTTGACCACGGTCAGGAAGTTGCTGGTGCACTGGCCGCACTCACCGTTGTCCAGTTGCGGGCTGTCTTCCAGCGCGCAGAACAGCAGGAATGCGTCGAGGAAGCGTGCCTCGGTCAGGTCGATGCCGACCGGCAGGAACGGGTTGATGTCCAGGCAACGCACTTCCACATACTGCACACCGCGTGAAGTCAGGGCCTGGATCGGCCGTTCGCCGGAGTAGGTGACCCGCTTGGGGCGAATGTTCGAGTAGTACTCGTTTTCGATCTGCAGAATGTTGGTGTTCAGCTGAACCCACTCGCCATCCACATGCGTGCCGACTTCAACGTACGGCGGGTAGGGCGTGCCAACGGCCTTGCGCAGGCTGTCGGTGTAGCTGGCCAGGTTGTTGTAGCAGGGCGTGAGGCCGGCCTGGGCGTTGCTCTGGTAGCCCAGGTCGCTCATGCGCAGGCTGGTGGCGTAGGGCAGGAACAGGGTTTCGGCATCCAGCTCCTCGAGCTGGTGCGGGCGGCCACGCAGGAAGCCTTTGTCCAGTGCCGGCGAGGCGCCGAACAGGTACATCAGCAGCCAGCTGTAGCGGCGGAAGTTACGAATCAGCGCGATGTAGGCCGACGACTGGTAGTCGCGGTCATTTTCCGTATTGCCTTCGTCCTCGCGCAGCAATGGCCAAAGCGCTTCGGGCAGCGAGAAGTTGTAATGAATACCGGCGATGCACTGCATGGTGCGGCCATAACGCAGGGCCAGGCCTTTGCGGTAGACGTGTTTGAGCTTGCCGATGTTCGAGCTACCGTATTCGGCGATCGGGATGTCCTCCTCGGCCGGCAGTGTGCATGGCATCGACGGGCTCCACAGGTATTCGTCGCCCAGCTTGCTGTAGACGAAACGGTGGGTCTCCTCGAGGCTTTCGAGCACCTTGGCCGGGTCGGCCAGCGCCGGGGTGATGAACTCCAGCAGCGACTCGGAGTAATCGGTGGTGATCTGCTCGTTGGTCAGCGCCGATCCCAGTGCTTCCGGATGCGGGGTCTGGGCCAGGCGACCTTCGTCGGTCACGCGCAGGCATTCGCGCTCAATACCGTGCAGGCACTGCTTGAGCAGGGGGAGATTGGCGCCGAGCAGGCTCAGGCGGCGGTTGAGGAGGTCGCTCAAGATGTATTCCTTCACGCGTCAGTCGCCCCAATATGGGGGTAGAGATAACGGTCTACAAGGGTAGGAAGAAAGGAACTGGCGTTGTCGCCTGGTTTACGCGGTTCCAGCAGTGCCAGCGCACTGCTGAAAATACCGCAGATATTGCTTGGTGAGCTAGAGAACCGCGAAGGTTCCTTGCGCTTTGGCCACCAGCTTGTCGCCCTGGACTACGTCGGCGTCGACCACCAGCGTGCGCCGCCCGGCGTGCAGCACGCGGGCGGTACACAGCACTTCGCCGTCGCTGACGGCACGCATGTAGTTGATCTTGCACTCGATGGTGACGCTTTGCTGGTCAAAGCCATGGCTGGCCGAGCAGGCCAGGCCCATGGCGATATCCACCAGGCTGAAGATCGCCCCGCCGTGCAGCTTCTGGCCACGGTTGCGCAAATGTGGCTCGAGCGCCAGGGCTACCTCGGCAACACCGGTGTCCAGGTGTTGCAGGCGGCAGCCCAGAAGCTGGCTGAAGGCGCTTTCGACGTATTCACGTGGTACGTCCATTACTTCTTCTTCAACTGCTTTGCGTTGGCGAACAGGGCTGCCATGGCGTTGTTGGCCGGGGCGGCAGTGGCGGTTTCGCGCTGACGCGGTGCCTGCTGCTGGCGATTGCCGCCATTGCCACGGTTGCCACCGCGATTGCCTTCGACCTTCTCGCCCGGGGTGTCGCTCATGCGCATGGACAGGCCGACGCGTTTGCGCGGGATGTCCACTTCCATGACCTTCACCTTGACCACATCGCCGGCCTTGACCGCTTCACGCGGGTCTTTGACGAACTTCTCCGACAGCGCCGAGATATGCACCAGGCCGTCCTGGTGCACACCGATGTCGACGAAGGCACCGAAGTTGGTAACGTTGGTCACCACGCCTTCGAGGATCATGCCCGGTTCCAGGTCCTTGAGGTCTTCGACGCCGTCCTGGAAGGTGGCGGTCTTGAACTCCGGACGTGGGTCGCGGCCGGGCTTGTCCAGCTCTTGCAGGATGTCGGTGACGGTTGGCAGGCCGAAGGTTTCGTCGGTGAACTTTTTCGGGTCCAGGCGCTTGAGGAAGCTGCTGTCACCAATCAGCGAACGGATGTCGCGGTCGGTATCGGCAGCAATGCGCTGCACCAGCGGGTAGGCCTCAGGGTGCACCGCAGAGGCGTCCAGCGGGTTGTCGCCGTTCATCACACGCAGGAAGCCGGCGGCCTGCTCGAAGGTTTTCTCACCCAGGCGGCTGACCTTTTTCAGCGCTGCACGGGTGGCAAACGGACCATTGGCATCGCGGTGGGCGACGATGTTCTGTGCCAGCGTGGCATTGAGGCCGGAGATGCGCGTCAGCAGCGCCACCGAAGCGGTGTTCACGTCCACGCCCACGGCGTTCACACAGTCCTCGACCACCGCGTCCAGGCCACGTGCCAGCTTCAGCTGGGAGACGTCGTGCTGATACTGGCCGACACCGATGGATTTCGGATCGATTTTCACCAGTTCGGCCAGCGGATCCTGCAGGCGGCGGGCGATCGACACGGCGCCGCGGATCGACACGTCCAGGTCCGGGAACTCGCGGGCGGCCAGTTCCGATGCCGAGTACACCGAAGCACCGGCTTCGGAGACCATGATCTTGGTGATTTTCAAGGCTGGATATTTCTTGACCAGCTCGGCCACCAGCTTGTCGCTTTCGCGGCTGGCGGTGCCGTTGCCGATGGCGATCAGTTCCACCGAGTGTTTGGCGCACAGTGCGGCCATGATGGAAATGGTGCGGTCCCAGTCGTTCTTCGGCGCGTGCGGATAGACCGTGGTGTGGTCCAGCAGCTTGCCGGTTGCATCGACCACGGCGATCTTGCAGCCGGTGCGCAGGCCCGGGTCGAAGCCCAGGGTAGCGCGCGGGCCGGCCGGGGCGGCCAGCAGCAGGTCGTGCAGGTTGTGGGCGAACACGTTGATCGCCTCGCCTTCGGCATTGTCGCGCAGTTCGCCGAACAGGTCGGTTTCCAGGTGGGTGTACAGCTTGACCTTCCAGGTCCAGCGCACCACTTCACCCAGCCACTTGTCGGCCGGTCGGCTGCGGTTTTCGATACCGACATGGTTGCCGATCATCAGCTCGCACGGGTGCAGCGTGCCGGGCAGTTCCTCGCCGACCTTCAGCGAGACGCTCAACACGCCTTCGTTGCGCCCGCGGAAGATCGCCAGGGCGCGGTGCGACGGCGCAGTACGCAGCAGCTCGTCATGAGCGAAATAGTCGCGGAACTTGGCGCCTTCTTCTTCCTTGCCGGCCACGACGCGGGCGCTGAGCACGGCTTCCTGCTTGAGGTAGCTGCGCAGTTTATCGAGCAGGGCGGCGTCTTCGGCAAAACGCTCCATCAGGATGTACTTGGCGCCCTCCAGCGCGGCCTTGACGTCGGTCACGCCCTTCTCGGCGTTGACGAAGCGTGCGGCTTCGCTTTCCGGGGCCAGGGCCGGGTCGTTGAACAGGCCATCGGCCAGTTCCCCAAGGCCGGCTTCCAGGGCGATCTGGCCCTTGGTGCGGCGTTTCTGCTTGTAGGGCAGGTACAGGTCTTCCAGGCGGGTCTTGGTGTCGGCCAGCTTGATCTCGCGGGCCAGTTCCGGGGTCAGCTTGCCCTGTTCCTCGATGCTGGAAAGGATGCTGGCGCGGCGCTCGTCGAGTTCGCGCAGATAACGCAAGCGCTCTTCCAGGTGGCGCAACTGAGTGTCGTCAAGGCTACCGGTCACTTCCTTGCGGTAGCGGGCGATGAAGGGCACGGTCGAGCCTTCGTCCAACAGGCTCACGGCCGCCTCGACCTGCTGTGGGCGTACGCCCAGTTCCTCGGCGATACGGCTGTTGATGCTGTCCATGTAAACCACCTGACATTTGTGAATACGGGGGTCGCCTGTGGGCTTTTTGCCCGGCGGCGCTGGATGAAAGCCGCGCATTATACCCATCGCAAACGGCTTGCGGTGATGGCGCCCGGCCAGCCGGAACTGGCGCCGGGGGAAAAATCTGCTAACAATGCTCACGCAACGTGCAGCAATGGCTACGCCATAATGCGCGGCGATATCAGAGGAGTTATTCATGACCGGCACGCCAAACACCACTGAAGGTGACAAGATTCTCATCGTCGACGACGATCCGGGGCTGAGCAGCCTGCTGGAACGTTTCTTCACCAGCAAGGGCTACCGTGCCCGCGCAGTGCCCAACACCGAGCAGATGGACCGTCTGCTGCAGCGCGAGGTGTTCAACCTGGTGGTGCTCGACCTGATGTTGCCGGGTGAGGACGGCCTGTCCGCGTGCAAGCGACTGCGCCAGCAGAACAACCAGATCCCGATCATCATGCTGACCGCCAAGGGCGACGAGCTCAGCCGCATCAAGGGCCTGGAGCTGGGCGCCGACGACTACCTGGGCAAACCGTTCAACCCGGACGAGTTGATGGCCCGGGTCAAGGCGGTGCTGCGCCGCCAGGCGCCGAGCGTGCCGGGAGCGCCGGGCAGCGAAGATGAATCGGTCACGTTCGGCGACTATGAACTGTCGCTGGCTACCCGCGAGCTCAAGCGTGGCGACGAAGTGCACATGCTTACCACTGGTGAGTTCGCTGTGCTCAAGGCCTTGGTGATGCACGCCCGCGAGCCGTTGACCCGCGACAAACTGATGAACCTGGCGCGCGGCCGCGAATGGGATGCGCTGGAACGTTCCATCGACGTGCAGATCTCGCGCCTGCGTCGCATGATCGAGCCGGACCCGTCCAAGCCGCGTTACATCCAGACTGTCTGGGGCGTGGGCTACGTGTTCGTACCGGACGGAAACGCCGGAAAATGATGCCTGGACGTCGATGAAAACACCGCTCTGGTTTCCGCAAAGTTTCTTCGCCCGCACCCTGTGGCTGGTGTTGATCGTCGTTCTGTTCTCCAAGGCGCTGACCCTGGTCTACCTGCTGATGAACGAGGACGTGCTGGTCGACCGTCAGTACAGCCATGGTGTAGCGCTGACCTTGCGCGCCTATTGGGCCGCCGACGAAGAAAACCGCGACAAGATCGCCGAGGCGGCAGGCCTTATCCGGGTGACCGGCTCGGGTGTGCCCGAAGGTGAGCAGCATTGGCCTTACAGTGAAATCTACCAACGGCAGATGCAGGCCGAGTTGGGTGAAGACACCGAGGTGCGGTTGCGCATTCATGCGCCTCCGGCGTTGTGGGTCAATGCGCCAAGCCTTGGCCCAGGTTGGCTGAAGGTGCCGCTGTACCCGCACCCCTTGCGCGGGCAGAAGATCTGGAACGTGCTGGGCTGGTTCCTGGCCATTGGTTTGTTGTCCACCGCCTCGGCGTGGATTTTTGTGCGCCAGTTGAACCAGCCGCTCAAACGCCTGGTGTTCGCCGCCCGCCAGCTTGGCCAGGGGCGCAGTGTGCGCCTGCCGATCAGCGATACCCCCAGCGAGATGACCGAGGTGTACAAGGCGTTCAACCAGATGGCCGAGGATGTCGAGCAGGCCGGGCGTGAGCGCGAGCTGATGCTGGCCGGGGTTTCCCACGACTTGCGCACACCACTGACACGGCTGCGCCTGTCGCTGTCGTTGCTGAACAGCGACAACGAGCTGAGCGATGACATGGTTCGCGATATCGAGGACATGGACGCGATTCTCGACCAGTTCCTGGCCTTCATCCGCGATGGCCGTGACGAGCCAGTGGAAGAGGTCGACCTTGCTGACCTGGTGCGCGAGGTGGTGGCTCCTTACAACCAGCCGGAAGAGCGCGTGCGCCTGTGCCTGGAGCCGATTCCACCGTTCCCGCTGCGCCGGGTTTCGCTCAAGCGCATGCTGGGCAACCTGATCGGCAACGCCCTGCACCATGCTGGCAAGGGGGTCGAGGTGGCTGCCTATGTGTCGGGGGATGAGAGTGCGCCGTATGTGGTGCTCAGCGTGCTGGACCGCGGTGCCGGTATTGACGAGTCGGAGCTGGAAACCATCTTCAACCCGTTCATTCGCGGTGACCGGGCGCGGGGTGGCAAGGGCACCGGGCTGGGGCTGGCGATCGTCAAGCGGATTGCTGCGCAACATGGCGGGAATGTGGAGTTGCGTAACCGGTCTGGCGGCGGGATCGAGGCGCGGGTCAGGTTGCCGCTGGGGCTGCTGCTGCCGCGTAATGCTGTGTGAGGCTCACTGGCCTCTTCGTGACTGAAGCCGCTACAGGGGTTGTGCAGTACCTGTGGGGCTTCAGCCGCGAAGAGGCCGGTACAGGCTGAATCAGCCTTTGCCCTTGGTCCGGGTCTGATTGGGCCCGCCATTCTTCTCCAGATGCTCGATGATCATCCCGGCCACGTTCTTGCCCGTGGTGACTTCAATGCCCTCCAGCCCCGGTGACGAGTTTACCTCCATCACCAACGGCCCGTGGTTGGAGCGCAGGATGTCCACGCCCGCCACGCTCAACCCCATCACCTTGGCCGCCCGAATTGCGGTAATGCGTTCTTCAGGGGTGATTTTTATCAGGCTGGCGACGCCACCTCGGTGCAGGTTGGAGCGGAACTCGCCCGGCTTGGCCTGACGCTTCATTGAGGCAATTACTTTATCGCCTACCACGAAGCATCGAATATCTGCACCACCGGCTTCCTTGATGTACTCCTGAACCATGATGTCCTGCTTGAGGCCCATGAATGCTTCGATCACCGACTCGGCCGCCTGGGGGGTTTCGCACAGCACCACGCCGATGCCCTGGGTGCCTTCCAGCACCTTGATCACCAGCGGGGCACCGTTGACCATCTGGATCAGGTCGGGGATGTCGTCCGGCGAGTGGGCGAAACCGGTGATCGGCAGGCCGATGCCGCGCCGCGACAACAGCTGCAACGAGCGCAGCTTGTCGCGCGAGCGGGCAATGGCGACCGACTCGTTGAGCGGGTATACGCCCATCATTTCGAACTGGCGCAGCACCGCGCAGCCATAGAACGTAACCGAAGCACCTATGCGCGGGATCACCGCATCGAAGCCTTCCAGCGGCTTGCCACGGTAGTGGATCTGCGGCTTGTGGCTGGCAATGTTCATGTAGGCCCGCAGGGTATCGATCACCACCATTTCGTGGCCACGCTGGGTACCGGCTTCGACCAGGCGGCGGGTGGAATACAGACGCGGATTGCGCGACAGCACAGCGATCTTCATGCAGCACCTGTGACAGGGGAAAGGGTGGCCGGGAAGGCCGGTTTGTCTTGTACGTATTTCAGGCCGGGGTTGACCACCAGTTGGCCGTGTATCAGAGCCTTGGAACCAAGCAACAGGCGGTAGCGCATGCTCTTGCGGCAGGCCAGGGTGAACTCCACCTCCCATACACCATCACCCAGCGCCAGTGACGTGCGGATGACATAGCGGGTCTGGGCGTGGCCGTTGGAGCTCTTGATGGTCTTCATGGTCACCAGCGGTGCCTCGCAGCGGCGGTGACGCAACTGCACCACCGAGCCCAGGTGCGCAGTGAAGCGAACCCAGGGCTGGCCGTCGCGCTCGAAAGGTTCCACCTCGGTGGCATGCAGGCTCGATGTGCTGGCACCGGTGTCGATCTTGGCGCGCAGCCCGGCCACGCCGAGGTCAGGCAGGGCGACCCACTCGCGCAGGCCGATCACAGTCAAATGGTCAAATGTCTTCACGAAGCGCACCCTGCGAATGAGGTGGTGAACTTTAAGCACGGCGGGGACTTTTTGCATCCGTATGTGAAGGTAGTACAGTTCGATGAAAGACAGAATCCGAGGTAACGGGATGGCACAAAAAGCCGAAGACGACGACAAGGTTCGCCTGGACAAATGGCTATGGGCGGCGCGCTTCTACAAGACCCGAGCGCTGGCCAAGGCGGCGATCGAGAGTGGCAAGGTGCATTGCCGGGGTGAGCGTTGCAAGCCGGGCAAGGAGCCGCGGGTGGGCGACGAGTTCGTACTGCGTACCGGGTTCGATGAGCGCACCGTGGTGGTGAAGGCGCTGTCGATGGTGCGTCGTGGTGCCCCGGAGGCGCAGGCGTTGTACGAGGAACCCGAAGAAAGTGTGCGTCGCCGTGAACAGGCCGCTGAGATGCGTAAGGCCGGGGCCATGGGCGTGACCACCGATGGCCGGCCGACCAAGAAGCAGCGGCGGCAGATCCACCAGTTGCATGGAAGTTACGATTGAATGGGGCTGCCGTGCAGCCCCAGGCATCTAACGGAACACCGCCATTCGCCCGACCAGCGGTAGCGTGGACAACAGCTTGAACAACGGCGCTGTCCAGCGCATCAACGCCTCGCTGCCTTTGGCCGCCAGCGGCGTGTAGTAGCTCCAGCCCAACGCCAGCACCGCCATCAGCAAGCCGCCGATGTAGTCGTCCTGCCCCCAGTGGGCACCGGCTACCAGGCGCGGAAGCATGAACAGCAGCGCCAACCCCCAGACAACCAGGTACTGCAAAAGGCCGCGGCTGAACACGCTCATGAACAGCGCCCAGACCAACAGCACCGAGGCGTGATCACCCGGGAAACTCTTGCTGGAACGGTCCTTCAGTTCCCAGGCAGCCTCCAGATTCGGGTAATAGTCACTCAGGTGCACGACGTCGTCGAAGATCATCGATGGGCTCTTGTGCTGCCACCCGGCTGCATCCACCCACTTGGAAAACAGCGCGCGAATCACCACTAAGAGGAGTAGCGTGACCAGAAAGCCGAAAAATGCCTGGCGAACCTGAGCGGCCTTGAACACCCAGTCACCGCGAATGAGCACAGCCAGCAGGATCAGACCGACGACGATATCGAACGGGCGCAGGCTGCCAAGTGCCCAGATATTACGCCAGGCAGTATTGTCTGCCAGTGGTGCGTTCAGGCTGCGGAACAGCCACTCGTCGAAAGTCAGGCACAGGATCTGGCCAATGGGCCATAACCAGAAACACAGTAGAGCGATGGGAAGCAGCGTACAGGCTGCCAGTGGCCCCCAGGACCACCTTGCTTGGAACAGTGGTCGATTGTCCATAAAATACCTCTATTGCAAACAGAAATCGGAGCGCCGTGTGAGCGCTCTGTCATGGGCTCTCGCAGGTTCGCGACAACCCTTGTAACCATTTTGTCATCATTTTCAGATAGCCAAAACCTATGAGCGAATTGCCTGATACCGATTTCACCCAACGTTTCATCTTCGACGAGCGCGATGTGCGCGGCGAGTGGGTGTCTCTCGATGACAGCTACGCCGCAGTGTTGGCGCGTCATGAGTACCCCCAGCCGGTCAAGGTGCTGCTCGGCGAGTTGATGGCCGCCACCGCCTTGCTGGTGGGTGCGATGAAGTTCGATGGCCTGCTGATTCTGCAGGCGCGTTCGGCTGGGCCGATTCCGCTGCTGATGGTGGAATGTTCCAGCGACCGCGAGATCCGCGGCATGGCCCGCTACGAAGCGGACCAGATTCCGGCGGGTGCCACCCTGTCGCAGCTGATGCCCGACGGCCACCTGACCCTGACCATCGACCCGGTCAAGGGCCAGCGCTACCAGGGGACCGTCGACCTCGATGGCGCCAACCTGTCGGAATGTTTCACCAACTACTTCGTCCAGTCGCAGCAGCTCAATACCCGTTTCTGGCTCAATGCCGAAGGCGGCAAGGCCCGTGGGCTATTGCTGCAGCAACTGCCGCGTGATCGCCAGCCGGATGATGAAGAGCGCGAAGACAGCTGGCAGCACGTAGTGGCCCTGGCCAAGACGCTCAAGCCGGAAGAGTGGACAGAGGGCAACGAAACCCTGCTGCACCGCCTGTACCACGAAGATGCCGTGCGCCTGTTCGATATTCAGCCACTGCGCTTCAATTGCAGCTGTTCGCGGGAACGCTCCGGCAATGCGTTGGTCAGTCTGGGCGAACACGACGCCAAGGCGCTGGTGGAAGAGTGTGGCGGGACGGTGGAGATCGATTGCCAGTTCTGCAACGAGCGCTACTTCTTCGATGCCAGCGATGTGGCGCAACTGTTTGCGGGTGGCGGTACTGACGTGGCCTCAGAAACTCGTCACTGAAACGTTAAAGCTCAGGATAATCTCCTGTCGAATTGCGCAAAAGCGCAGTTCTGACAGGAGGGGCCTACTTTTTTTGGGCGTTTCTGGCATAATCCGGCCACTTTTTTCGCTGTAGTAGTTTTTTCAAGACAACTACAAAACGTTTGGAGCACTCGGCCTCGGGCCGGATGGGGTATCTCATGACGCAAGCCAACAACACCGTGTACACCGACCTGAGCGTCGATGAGCTGGTAAAAGAAGCGCTGCAACGCGGTGAAGGCGTACTAGCCGATACTGGCGCACTGGTCGTGGAGACTGGTCACCGTACCGGCCGTTCGCCGGCTGACCGTTTCATCGTCGAAGAACCTTCCACCCAGGATGCCATTTCCTGGGGCCCGATCAACCGCAAGTTCCCGGCTGACAAGTTCGATGCCCTGTGGGCTCGCGTCGAGGCGTTCAACAACGCCCAGGATCACTTCGTTTCCTATGTTCACGTAGGGGCTGCAGCCGAGCACTACCTGCCGGTGAAGATGACCACCCAGACTGCCTGGCAGAACCTGTTCGGTCGTTGCCTGTTCATCAACCCGGAGCAGTTCAACCCGGCTGGTCGCGACCAGTGGCAGGTCCTCAACGTCGCCAACTTCGTGTGCGAACCTGAGCGTGACGGCACCAACTCCGACGGTTGCGTGATCATCAACTTCGCCCAGAAGAAAGTGCTGATCGCTGGCATGCGCTACGCCGGTGAAATGAAGAAAGCCATGTTCTCGGTGCAAAACTTCCTGCTGCCGGCTGTCGACGTACTGCCTATGCACTGCGCGGCCAACATCGGCGAAGAAGGCGATGTGACCCTGTTCTTCGGCCTGTCGGGCACTGGCAAGACCACCCTTTCGGCAGACGAAAGCCGTTACCTGATCGGTGACGACGAGCACGGTTGGGGCGAAGGCGTTGTCTTCAACATGGAAGGCGGCTGCTACGCCAAGTGCATCGACCTGTCCGAGAAGAACGAGCCGGTCATCTGGAAAGCCATCAAGCACGGCGCAGTACTGGAAAACGTCGTTCTCGACGCCAACAAGCACGCCGACTACACCGATGTCAGCCTGACCCAGAACAGCCGTGCGGCCTACCCGCTGGAGCACGTTGCCAAGCGTTCGGAAGCGAACCTGGGCGGCGAGCCTAATGCAGTGATCTTCCTCACCTGCGACCTGACCGGTGTTCTGCCTCCGGTTTCGATCCTGAACAACGAGCAGGCGGCCTACCACTTCCTGTCCGGCTACACTGCGCTGGTCGGTTCCACTGAAATGGGTTCGGGCGGCGGCATCAAGTCGACCTTCTCCACCTGCTTCGGCGCACCGTTCTTCCCGCGTCCGGCTGGCGAGTACGCCGAACTGCTGATCAAGCGTATCAACGGCTTCAACTCCAAGGTCTACCTGGTCAACACCGGCTGGACCGGTGGTGGCTACGGCGTTGGCAAGCGCTTCAGCATCCCCACTACCCGTGCCGTGATCGCTGCAATCCAGAGCGGCGCACTGGTCGGTGCCGAAACCGAGCACCTGGACATCATCAACCTGGACGTGCCGAAGGCCGTTCCGGGCGTTGAAACCGAACTGCTCAACCCGCGCACCAACTGGGCTGACAAAGCGGCCTACGACGAGGCTGCCAAAGGTCTGGCCAAGCTGTTCATCGAAAACTTCAAGAAGTTCGAAGTTTCCGACGCCATCAAGGCCGCTGGCCCGCAGCTGTAAGCCGAGCTCAGCCGCAACGAGAAAGCCGCCCCCAGGGGCGGCTTTTTTGTGGGGGCGGGCTTGCCCGCGAAAGGGGCGGACCTGCTGGCCAATTTCCACCCGTGGTTCACCGTCGCAGCCGCCATCGTATTCGCGGGTAAACCCGCTCCTACACACTGATCGGTGGTGGGCGCAGGCCGTTGCAGGAGCGGGCTTGCCCGCGAAGGGGCCCGCATAGGCAGCGAAAGTCTGGTTTTTCTGTTTCACTGTCAGCATCCATTGCGAAGACAAGAGCCAGCCAGATGACCGAAGCCCCTCAGCGCACTGCCTTCTCCCACTTTCACCCGATCCTTACCCGCCCCCAGGACAACGACCTGAACGGCCACATCGCCGGTGCAACGGTGCACGGCTTCTTCGAAACCGCGATACAGGCGTTTCTCGTCGAGCAGGCGGAACTGGACCTGCGACACGGTGAACTGGCCGCCTTCGTGGTCAGTTCGGCTGCGGATTTCTATGCTCTGCCGGGCTTCCCGGATTTGCTGGAGGTGGGGTTGGGAGTGACGCGTCTGGCGGGCAGCACGGTAGAGTACCGGCTGGCGCTGTACCGTCCGGGCGAGCCGGACGCGTGCGCGGCAGGTACGGTGGTGCAGGTGTTCATCGAGCGCGCCAGTGGCCGGCCTGTAGCGTTGCCAGAGGCGCTGCAGGTGATCCTGTCCGGCCTTGTGCTGGAGCGACAGGCATAAAAAACCCCGCTGGCAGGGGCGGGGTTTTGTTGCCGGGGCAGGGCCCCAGGCGTTAGTCGCGCCAGTGGCGCTTGTGCTTGCGGTGGCCGTAGTGGCGGCCACGGTCCCAGTGACGACGGTCGTCGTCGTAACCGCGACGATAGCGGCGGCCATCGCGGTAATCGTCTTTGTCGGCCTCTTTGCCCAGGTAGTTACCCAGCGCACCACCGGCACCACCGCCGGCTGCCGCACCAATGTAGCTACCCGTGGTGCCGCCCACGGAGCGACCGACCACGTTACCACCTGCGGCGCCCAGCGCGCCGCCGATAGCGGCTTCACCACGCTGGCGTTTGTCTGCGCCCAGAGCGCCACCTGCCGCACCGCCCAGACCGGCACCAATGGCGCCGCCGGTGCTGCCACCGATGGAGTTGCCCACGACAGAGCCCAGTACCCCACCCAGTGCGCCGCCAATGCCGGCCTCGGTGGTGCCGCCTGCCATGGCAACGCCGCTGAGCAAGCTGAAAGACAACAACAGAATCGAGGAGTACTTCTTCATCAAGAGAGCCTCATAGGGATGACGAGGCGAATTTGAGGCTAAGAGGCGTGGCTGGCAACGGAAATCCGACGAGTAACACGAGTTGTACACAATTCTCTAACTTGCTGTATTTACTATGAAACTTTATCGTTTTTAGGCTGTCCCAGACTGTTATGACAAAGCCCTGAGCCGCCACGGAACAGGGCTTTTTTCATTTTTACAGGATGCGCCCGTCGTCCCGCGCTCGCTCCAGTTTGATGGCAATGAACTTCGATGTTGGCGTATGGCTACCAACGCCAATGCTCTCCAGCGGCACCAGCGGGTTCACCTCCGGGTAATACGCTGCCGCCTGCCCGGCAGGGATGTCGAAGGCCAGCAGGGTAAAGCCTTGCACCCGGCGCTCATGCTCATCCCCCCACAACGAAACGATGTCGACCTTCTGCCCCGGCTGGAAGCC
This sequence comes from Pseudomonas sp. yb_5, assembly GCF_043103865.1. Lineage (NCBI taxonomy): Bacteria > Pseudomonadati > Pseudomonadota > Gammaproteobacteria > Pseudomonadales > Pseudomonadaceae > Pseudomonas > Pseudomonas sp. yb_5. Next base: position 73,228 of record NZ_JBICKE010000082.1, on the reverse strand, counting down.
CAGGCGGATGATGTCGGCTTCGTTGGCGAACAGCACCTCGCGCTGGCCGCGCACGCCGCGGTAGCGGTCGTCCAGGCCATAGATAGTGGTGTTGTACTGATCGTGCGAGCGCATCGACTGCATGATCAGGTCTGGCAACTGGCCGCTGGCGCGTACGCGTTCGTCAAGCAGCGTGTCGGGCAGCAGGTTGGCCTTGAAGTTGGCGCGGCCGGTGCTGGTCGCCCATTCGCGGCTGGCCGCGCTGTTGCCCAGATGGAAGCCCCCCGGATGACGCAGGCGCTGGTTGAAGCCGCTGAAGCCGGCAATGGTATCGCCGATCAGGTCGCGGATACGGTCGTAGTCGGCCACCAGCCAGTGCCAGTCCACCGGTTGTTTGCCCAGCGTGGCGGCGGCGATGCCGGCGATCACCGCAGGCTCCGAGCGCATTTGCGTCGACAGCGGCTTGAGCTGGCCGTTGGAGGCGTGGACCATGCTGAACGAGTCTTCCACCGTGACTGCCTGTGGCCCGTCGGCCTGCAGGTCGATGTCGGTGCGGCCCAGGCACGGCAGGATCAGTGCCTGCTTGCCATGGACCAGGTGGCTACGGTTGAGCTTGGTGCTGATGTGCACGGTCAGCTCGCAGTTGCGCAGCGCCTGGGCGGTACGCTCGGTGTCGGGTGTGGCTTGGGCGAAGTTGCCGCCCAGGCCGATGAAAACCTTGGCCCGGCCATCGAGCATCGCGTGAATGGCTTCGACGGTGTTATGGCCATTGCGCCGTGGCACGGGGAAGCCAAAGCGCTTTTCGATGGCATCCAGCAGTGCCTCTGGCGGGCGCTCGTTGATGCCCATGGTGCGGTCACCCTGCACGTTGCTGTGGCCACGCACCGGGCACAGGCCGGCGCCGGGCGCGCCGATGTTGCCGCGCAGCATCTGCAGGTTGACGATTTCCTGAATGGTCGGCACCGAATGACGGTGTTGGGTGATGCCCATCGCCCAGCACATGATCACCCGCTTGCCCCGGCAGTACATGCGCGCGGCCAGTTCGATGTCGGCCAAGGTCAGTCCGGACTGTGCCTGGATGTGCGACCACGGCGTGGCGTCCACCACGGCCAGGTATTCATCGACGCCATGGCCATGTTCGGCGATGAAGGCGTGATCGAACACGGCCGGTTCACCGTTGGCCTGGGCTTCGCGTTCCCATTGCAGGACGAACTTGGCCATGCCGCGCAACATCGCCATGTCGCCACCCAGGGCCGGGCGGAAGAAGGCGGTGTTGGTCGGACGGTCACTGTTGGTCAGCATTTCCAGTGGGTTCTGGGGGTGCTGGAAGCGCTCCAGACCACGCTCCTTGAGCGGGTTGATGCACACCACCTGGGCGCCACGTTTTACCGCATCGCGCAGTGGGTCGAGCATGCGCGGGTGGTTGGTGCCGGGGTTCTGGCCCCAGACAAAAATGGAATCGGCGTGCTCGAAGTCGTCGAAGGTGACAGTACCCTTGCCGACCCCGACGCTTTGCCCCAATGCCACCCCGCTGGCCTCATGGCACATGTTCGAGCAGTCAGGGAAGTTGTTGGTGCCGTAGGCGCGCACGAACAGTTGGTACAGGTACGCCGCTTCGTTGCTGGCTCGTCCTGAGGTATAGAACTCGGCCTGGTCAGGGTTGGCCAGCTTGTTCAGCTCGCGGGCGATCAGGGCGAAGGCGGCATCCCAGCTGATCGGCAGGTAACGGTCGCTTGGTGCGTCGTAGACCATCGGTTCGGTCAGACGCCCTTGGTACTCCAGCCAGTAGTCGCTCTGCTGCAGCAGCGAGGTGACACTGTAACGGGCAAAAAAGGCAGCATCGACACGGCGCTTGGTAGCTTCCCAGTTCACCGCCTTGGCGCCGTTCTCGCAGAACTTGACCATGCCGCTTTCTGGCGAATCGCCCCAGGCGCAGCCGGGGCAGTCGAAACCGCCGTTCTGGTTGGTCTTGAGCAGGGCGCGAATGTTCTTCAGCGCGTTATCGCTGCCGACCCAGGCCTTGGCCACGCTACGCAGCGCGCCCCAACCGCCGGCGGGGCCGTGGTAGGGCTTGTAGCGAGGGGGGGAGGCTGGGGTGTTGTCCGGAAGAGGTTGGTACGAGGTCACGACTGTTACGACTCCGCCGCTGGGCTGTAGACCCGCGGTGCGCTGTGCTTGGGCAAGTGGATAAGGTTGAGGTTGTGTTTGCGCGCCCATTGCAGGGCAAGGCCGGTGGGCGCTGACAGGCTGACCAGGGTCTGGATGCCGGCACGCAGTACCTTCTGGATCAGCTCCAGGCTGCAGCGGCTGGTGACAATCGCCAGGCCGCCCTGGCTGTCGATGCGCTGTCGCAGCAGGGCACCGATCAGTTTGTCGAGGGCGTTGTGCCGGCCGATGTCTTCGCGGCCGAGCAGCAGTTCGCCTTGGCGGTCCATGAACAGTGCTGCATGCACGGCGCCGCAATGCTGGCCCAGTGGCTGGAAGGCGTCGATGCGCTCGCGCAGGCCGACCAGCCACTGGGCCGGGGGCAGGGGCGCACCCGGCAACACGGCCAGGTCCGGCAGCGCCTGCTCCAGGGCTTCGACACCACACAGGCCGCAACCACTGGTGCCGGCCAGTTGGCGGCGCTGGTTTTTCAGGTTCCAGAACGCTCGGCTGGAAATTTCCAGGTCGGCGTACATTGCCGAACCGCCGCCGGAGAGCTTGAGGTCGTAGATTTCTGCGGTGCCTTCGACAATGCCGCTGCCGACGCTGAAACCGACGGCGAAGTCTTCCAGATCGGTAGGGCTGACCAGCATTACCGCCTGGTTGAGGCCGTTATAGACAATGGCCAGGGCCACTTCCTCGGCCAGCGGGGTGCTGTCGCGTTTGGCGTCGCTGAGCTGGACGTAATCGTAGGTGTTGCTGGCGGCGGGCATGGACAAGGGTGATGAGGCCGCGCAGACCGGAGGCTTGCTGTTCATCGGGGCGCTGAATACCGGCGGCTTTCTGATAGCACAAGCCTAGGCGTGCGGGCCGGCGGCGTCTAATCGCTAGGGTCTATGCCTTGATAGACCGCGTCGATTGGTCGCACCGGGCGGGAGTGGTAAAGCTGGCCTAGACTCCTGTGTCCGAGGTTTCGTCAACAAGGAGAGCGCAATGAGCCTGTTCAGTTTCGTGAAGGAAGCCGGCGAGAAGTTGATCGACCTGCTGACCCCTGGCAACGCCAATGCCGAAGAGCAGCTTAAGAAACACGTGGAAGATGTCGGCTTGGGCAACCCGAACATTAGCGCCACTGTAGAAGGAGACAAGATCATCCTCAAGGGTGAAGTGGCCAGCCAGGAAGAGAAGGAGAAGATCATTCTGGCGGCGGGCAATATCAGTGGCGTGGCCAGTGTCGAGGATCAGATCACCGTGACCGGGCCGATAGTCCAGGCGGCAAGGTTCGTCACTGTGAAATCGGGCGACACTCTTTCAGCCATTGCCATGGTCGTGTATGGCAATGCCGGCCAGTACAACAAGATTTTCGAGGCCAACAAGCCGATGCTCAAGCACCCGGACAAGATCTATCCGGGGCAGGTGCTGCGTATTCCTGACTGATCGCTGAAGTCTGTACCGGCCTCTTCGCGGGCATGCTCGCGAATGGGGCCTCACAGGCCTTCCAGTAACGCCCGGTAATCCACGACCGCTGCAAATTCTTCGGTATCTCGTGGTTGTGCCTGGCTATCGGGCTGGCGCACCGCCAACAGATGCCCCACACCAAACCGCCGTGCACTGCGCAGAATCGCCAGCGTGTCGTCGATGAACAGGCTGCGCTCCGGCTCGAAGCCGATATCCGCCTGCAAGGCATCCCAGAACTGCGGGCTTTCCTTCGGGTAACCATAGTCGTGCGAGCTGATCAGCCGCTCGAAGTACGGTGCCAGCTCCACCCGTTCCAGCTTCAGCGACAGCGAGTCTCGGTGGGCATTGGTGATCATCACGACACGTTTGCCGGCCTGGCGAATCGCCGCCAGGAAGGTATCGGCATCCGGGCGCAGGGCAATCAGGTCGGCAATTTCCCGTTTCAGCTCGCGAATGGGCAGGCGAAGCTCGCGGCTCCAGAAGTCCAGGCAGTACCAGTTCAATGTGCCGGCATTGCGTTCGAACAGCGGTTGCAGCTCCATTTCCGCCATGGCCCGGCTTACACCGTGCAGTTCGGCATAGCGCTGAGGCAGGTGCTCCAGCCAGAAGCGGTTATCGTAATGCAGGTCGAGCAGAGTGCCATCCATGTCCAGCAGGACGGTATCGATGGCAGACCAGGGAAGAACAGGCATGGGAAACTCTCGATCAGTCGGCAAGCCACGGTATAGTAACCCGTTCACGCCAAGGAGCCGCCCCATGCGCCAGAAACCCACCGTACTCAGCCGCGAGATTGTCGCCAGCAGCCGCCTGTTCCGCGTCGAAGCCGTACAGTTGCGCTTCAGCAATGGCGCCGAGCGCACCTATGAACGCCTGGTGGGCCGGGGTAACGGCTACGGCGCGGTGATGATCGTGGCCATGCTCGATGCCGAGCACGCCGTGCTGGTGGAGGAATACTGCGGCGGCACCGATGAATACGAGCTTTCGTTGCCCAAGGGCCTGATCGAACCGGGCGAAGACGTGCTGGCGGCAGCCGACCGGGAGCTCAAGGAAGAAGCCGGTTTTGGCGCACGCCAGCTGGAGCACCTGACGGAACTGTCGCTTTCGCCGGGCTACATGAGCCAGAAGATTCAGGTGGTGCTGGCCAGCGACCTGTACGAAGAGCGCCTGGAAGGCGATGAGCCCGAGCCGATGCGGGTCGACAAGGTCAACCTGCGTGAGTTGTCGGCCTTGGCCATGCATCCGCAGTTCACCGAGGGTCGCGCCTTGGCGGCGCTGTACCTGGCGCGTGACCTGCTGATTCAGCGGGGGCTGCTGGAGCTATGAACGACCTGCAACTGATGCACGAAGTGGTCAAGCTGGCGTTGACGGCGGGCGAGGCAATCCTGCCATTCTGGCGCGCCGATATCGCGGTAACCAGCAAGGCCGACGATTCGCCGGTTACCGCCGCCGACCTGGCCGCGCACCGGGTAATTGCCGATGGCCTGGTGGCGCTGGCACCGCACATTCCGGTGCTGTCCGAAGAGGACTGCAATATTTCACTGGCCGAGCGCCAAAGCTGGAGCCGCTGGTGGCTGGTCGACCCGCTGGATGGCACCAAGGAGTTCATTGCTGGCAGTGAAGAATTCACGGTCAACATCGCCCTGGTCGAGAACGGCGACGTGGTGTTTGGTGTGGTGTCGATGCCGACCAATGGACGCTGCTACTTCGGTGGGCGCGGCATGGGGGCCTGGCGTGCAGATGCCGGCGAGGCAGCCCAACCGATCCAGGTTCGCAACGCCCCCCCGGAGGGCGAGCGTTTTACCGTGGTTGCCAGCCGTCGGCACTCCAGCGCGGAACAGGAAGCCCTGTTGTCCGGGCTTGGGGCTGCGGTGGGAGAGCTGGAGCTGGCCAATATCGGCAGCTCGTTGAAGTTCTGCCTGTTGGCCGAGGGCAGCGCCGATTGTTATCCGCGCCTGGCGCCGACTTCGCAGTGGGATACTGCAGCGGCGCAAGGCGTGGTGGAAGGGGCCTGCGGCGAGGTGATCGGGCTGGATGGCTTGCCATTCCGGTATCCGCCGCGCGAGTCGTTGCTTAACCCGTACTTCCTGGCATTGCCCGTCAATGCTGCATGGCGCCAGTCCTTCCTGAACCTGATTTGACGGACTCTCACCCTACCCTGTGGGAGCGGGCGAGCCCGCGAAGCAGGTACCGCGGTGCGGGGCACCGGCTTCGCCGGTGTTCGCGGGCCTGCCCGCTCCCACAGGTTTTACGCCAGCCTTTGGGTTTTGTGCAGCGCAGTTGCTTTCAGCGGCTGCTGGGCTAGCGGTGCAGGACGTACTGGCCGCTGAACCTCACCGCCGGCTCGTCACTGCCGTCATTGCTCACCGTGGTCTCCAACGTCAACCGCGCCCGCCCACGACGCTGGTACATGGCCAGGAATCGCTCCCAGGTCTTTTCGTCGGGCGCTGCACAACGCGCCACCGCCGCACCGGTAACCGGCAACGGGTAGCTGATCTGCCCTTCCTGGATGACGATATGCCCGTCATCGATCCCCCGTTCACGCAGGCGCAGGTGCAGCCAGCCCCAACCCACCAGCACTGCTGCGCAGTACAGGCTGCCGCCGAACATGGTGCTTTTGTGGTTGACGTTGGCCGCCAGCGGCAGTTGCAGGCGCAGGGTGTGCTGCTGCCAATCGATCACTTCCAGGCCCATCTGGCGGGTCAGGGGGATGTCGCTGTGCAGTACGGACTGCAGGTACTGGCTATCGGTGCTCATTAACGGTTGTCCTCTTGATCGTCATGCCCGCCGCTGCCGCCGTCGAAGTTCAAGCCGTGCTTGCGCAGCTTGTCATGCAGGGTTTTGCGGGGGATACCCAGTGCTTCGGCCAGGCTCCGCATGGAGCCATGTGGCTGGGCCAGTTCAGCAGCGATCAGCGAGCGTTCGAACTGCTCGACCTGCTCGCTGAGGTTGCCGCTCAGCATGGGTGCTGCCGGTGCTGCTGCCGAGGGGGCCTGGCTATCCAGTGCCAGTTCCAGGCCAAGGGCGAAACGCTCGGCGGCGTTCTGTAGCTCGCGGACATTACCTGGCCAGTCATGACGCAGCAGCAGGGCGCGTTGCGCTGGCTGCAGCGCATGCGGCGACAGACCATGGCGTTGGCTGGCAGCATCGGCGAAATGCTGGAACAGCACCAGTATGTCGTCCCCGCGTTCGCGCAGTGGCGGAATACGCAGCGGCGCGACGTTCAGGCGGTAATACAGGTCCGCGCGGAATCGCCCTTGGTCGGCAGACTGACGCAGGTCTTCCTTGGTGGCGGCAATGATGCGGATATCGAGCGGGATCAACTGGTTGCCACCCAGTCGTTCGACCACCCGCTCCTGCAGCATGCGCAGCAACTTCACCTGCACATCCAGGCTCATGCTCTCGATTTCGTCGAGGAACAGCGTGCCGCCGTTGGCAAATTCGAACTTGCCGATACGGCGCTTCTGCGCGCCGGTGAACGCCCCGGGCTCGTGGCCGAACAGTTCGCTTTCGACCACCGATTCGGCCAGCGCGCCGGCGTTGATCGCCACGAATGGCCCTTCGCTGCGGCTGGACAGGTCGTGCAGGGCGCGAGCCACCACCTCTTTGCCAGCGCCGGTCTCGCCCAGAATCAACACATCGGCGCGGGTGCCGGCCAAGGCACCGATCTGCTCGCGAAGGCGCAGCATGGCCGGTGAATGGCCGACCAGACGGGCTGCCAGTTGCTGGCGGTCGCTCAGTGCCAGACGCAGGCTACGGTTGTCCAGCACCAGCCGGCGCAAGGCCAGGGCACGGCGTACGCTGTCGAGCAGGGCGTCTGTGGCAAAGGGTTTCTCCAGGAAGTCATAAGCCCCGGCGCGCATCGCCTGCACCGCCAGCGGCACATCGCCATGGCCGGTAATCAGCAGCACCGGCAGCTCGCTGTCACGGCCGTGCAGTTGTTCCAGCAACTGCAGGCCATCGATGCCCGGCATGCGGATGTCGCTGACCACCACGCCGGGCCAGTCGGCCTCGATACGCTCGGCCAGGCCTTGAGCTTCGGCCAGGGCGACTACCTTGAGCCCAGCCAGGTCCAGGGTCTGGCTCAAGGCTTGGCGCAGGTGGGGGTCATCGTCCACCAGGATGACCTGGGCTCGGCTGTCGATCAGTGTCTCGGTGGTCATGCCGAGGGGTCCTCCGAATTGGGCAAAGTAGCGCCAGACGCGGCCACACGCAGCTGGAGGGTCAGCATTGCGCCACCTTCCGGGTGGTTGGCCAGCAGCAGTTCACCGCCCAGGGCGCGCATCAGGCTTTCACAGATGGCCAGGCCCAGGCCCAGGCCCTGGGTACGGGTCTTGGTTGTGAAGAACGGCTCCTTGGCGTGCTCCAGGGCCTGGCGGCTGAAACCGGGGCCGTTGTCACGGATGTACAGGTAGACGCAGTCATCACGCTGCTCGGCACTTAGCCACAGGCGACGCGGGTTGGCTTTTTCAGTCAGGGCGTCGAGGGCATTGGCCAGCAGGTTGCCTAGCACCTGGCGCAGGCGGGTCTCGCCGGCCTGTACCCACAAGGTGGCTTCCGGCAGGTCGCGGATCAGCTCTACGGCCATCGCCCGGCGGCGCTTGGCCAGCAGCGCCAGGGCATCGTCCAGGGCCGGCTGCAGGGCCACGCTCTCCGGGGCATGGCGGTCACGACGGGCGAAGGCGCGCAGGTGGGCAATGATCGAGGCCATGCGCCCGGTCAGCTCGCCGATCAGCTTGAGGTTGCCGCGGGCGTCTTCGGTACGTTGGTGGTCGAGCAGGATTTCGGCGTTCTCCGCGTAGCTGCGGATGGCGGCCAGGGGCTGGTTCAACTCATGGCTGATACTGGCCGACATGGTGCCGAGAACCGACAGCTTGCCGGCCTGCACCAGTTCGTCCTGCGCGCGCACGGCCTCCTGCTGAGCGTTTTCGCGCTCCAGCACGGCATTTTTCAGGCGGGTGTTCAGGCCTTCAAGGTCGGCGGTACGTTCGGCCACGCGCTTTTCCAGTTCCTGGCGGCCACGGGCTTCGAAGTCGATGCGGTCGATGTAATGGCGTCGCCGTTGCATCACCAGGCCGGCCAACAACATCAGTACAAGCAGCGTACCGGCACCGATGGCCATGACCGTCTGCACCGAGCGATCAACCAGCGTGCGCGGGGCGAGGATGCTGACTTGCCAGCCGGTTTCCTTGATGTCGCGGGTCTGGGTGATCCAGGCCTGCGGGTTGAGAACCAGCGGCTGTGGGGCCTGGGTCGGATAGGGCTGGATGGCGATGATGGCCTGGCGCTCGGCGTCGGTCAGCGTGCGGGTAGCACGGAAGCGCCAGTCGGGCCGCGAAGTCAGGATGACCACGCCATTGTGATCGGTCAGCAACAGCTGCTCGGGCGTACGGCCCCACAGGGTTTCGGTGTGGTCGAGATCGACTTTGACCACCAGCACGCCGACGATCCGCTCGCGATCCCGCACGGCCGCGGCAAAGAAGTAGCCACGTTTGGCCGAGGTGGTGCCCTGGCCGAAGAAGCGGCCCAGGTGGCCGGCCATGGCTTCGTTGAAGTAGGGGCGGAAGGCGAAGTTTCTGCCGACGAAGGTGTCGTGCTTGTCCCAGTTCGAGGCGGCCAAGGTGTTGCCGCTGATGTCCATCAGGTACATCACCTCGGCACCGGTCTGTTGCACGATGTCCTTGAGCAGGCGGTTGGCGTTGGTCACCGCTTCCAGGCGGAAAGGATCGGCCAGTACATCACGCAGCGCCGGCAGGTCGCCGAGAATTTGCGGCAAGGTCTCGTAGCGGTGCAGGGTACCGAGCAAGTTGGCGACATACAGGTCGAGGGTCTGGCGGTTCTGCGAGGCCAGCTTTTCCTGGTAATAGCGCTCGGCCAAGTGATGCAGGGGCCACAACAATGGGGCCAGGCTCAGCGCCAGCAGGGCCAGGCTGCGCCAGCGGGGACGGCGTGGGGGCGTGGGTTTTGCAATCATCACGTAAATGCGCCAGAAAAGTCTGACGCAATTATGCGCTAGTTAAGGCAGCAGTTCCGCCTCTGCCAATGGCAGGCCTACCTTGTCCTTGTCCGATAACAGCGGTGGCTGCTGCAGCCCCCAGTCGATGTCCAGTTGCGGGTCGTCCCAGCGGATGCAGCGGTCGGCGTCAGGGTTGTAGTAGTCGGTGGTCTTGTAGAGGAACTCGGCCGATTCACTCATCACTGCAAAACCGTGGGCGAAGCCAGGTGGAATCCAAAGCTGGCGATGGTTGTCGGCCGACAGGTGCACCGCGACCCATTTGCCGAATGTTGGCGAGCTTTTGCGCACGTCCACGGCGATATCGCGGATTTCCCCGTGTACCACGCGCACCAGTTTGCCCTGGGTGTTTGCCACCTGGTAGTGCAGCCCGCGGAGCACGCCCTTGATGGAACGCGAGTGGTTGTCCTGGACGAACTCCACGTTCACGCCGGTTTGCTGTGAGAACTCACGGGCGTTGAATGCCTCGAAGAAAAAACCACGGCTGTCAGCGAACACCTTTGGCTCGATGATCAGTACTTCAGGGATTGCTGTAGGGGTGATGTTCATAGCGGCTCGCTGGCCCGTCGCTCAAGTATTGACCCTAGTCGGCCTTGCCGGGAATTTCCGCGCGTAGCTGTAACAGGATGCATAAGGTGTGGCTATGGTAGACAGCAGGCCGCTCCTTTCACCAGACCAGCGCTGACGTGTGCCGATTGTTATCGATTTAAATTCGCTGAATTGCGCGGAATTCTTCGATTTTCAGGCTTCAAATATCGATATATATCGGTTATAAATTGAAAAACGCCCCAGCTCACCCGGCTCAGGGCCATCACAGAGGTCACCCATGAAAACCCTCAACTCCACGCCCCGTGCCGATGGTTTCCACATGCCCGCCGAGTGGGCTCCACAAACTCAGGTATGGATGGTCTGGCCGGAGCGCCCGGACAACTGGCGCCTGGGCGGCAAGCCGGCGCAGGCTGCCCACGTAACCCTGGCCAAGGCCATTGCCCGTTTCGAACCTGTGACCGTCGCGGCCTCCGCTGGCCAGTACGAGAACGCTCGGCGCCAACTCGACCAGCCGAACATTCGCGTGGTTGAAATCAGCAATGACGATGCCTGGGTGCGTGACACCGGCCCTACCTTCGTCATCAACGACCATGGCGAAGTGCGCGGTGTAGATTGGGGCTTCAACGCCTGGGGCGGCTTCGATGGCGGCCTGTACGCACCCTGGAACCGCGACGAGGAACTGGCCGCCAAGGTGCTGGAAATGGAGCGCTGCCAGCGCTACCAGACCGAAGGTTTTGTGCTGGAAGGTGGTTCGATCCACGTAGACGGCGAAGGCACCGTGATCACCACTGAGGAATGCCTGCTCAACCGCAACCGCAACCCTCACCTGAGCCGCGAGCAGATCGAAGCGGTGCTGCGCGACCACTTGGCAGTCGACACCGTGGTGTGGCTGCCCGACGGCTTGTACAACGACGAAACCGACGGCCACGTCGACAACTTCTGCTGTTACGTGCGCCCGGGCGAAGTGTTACTGGCCTGGACCGATGATTCCAACGACCCCAATTACGCGCGCTGCCACGCAGCCATGGACGTGTTGAAGAACACCCGCGACGCCAAGGGCCGCGAGTTCATCGTGCACAAGATGCCGATCCCGGGCCCGCTGTTCGCCACTGCCGAAGAGTGCGCCGGTGTCGACCAGGTCGCCGGCAGCCAGGAGCGTGACCCGTCGGTGCGCCTGGCGGGTTCGTATGTGAACTTCCTGATCGTCAACGGTGGCATCATTGCCCCAAGCTTCGACGACCCGGCAGATGCTGAAGCCAGAGCGATCCTGGCAAGGATCTTCCCCGACCATGAGGTGGTGATGATCCCGGGCCGCGAGCTGCTCTTGGGTGGCGGCAACATTCACTGCCTGACCCAACAGCAGCCAGCGCCGGTCAAGCGCTGAGCGCATAATGGATAAAGAGGCCCGTCACATGACGGGCCTCTTTTTTGCGCGAGCGACGCCCGGAGGCCGAGCTGGCATACGTTTTGTATTGTTTTTCAAACAGATAGCGAGATGGCATGGCCAGGCCGCGCCTCTGATCTGTAACAATACCAACGTAAATTAGCCGCTCACGGGCCAGGGAGTACGTGTGGACATGAACGCAGCAAGTGAGTCGGCTTTGCGCCCATCGGCAGTTGATCGCCAATCGCTCAGGCTTGTGGCGAAGTGGTTGAAACACCATGGAAGCATCAGGGTCAGGACGACCGACCCACGACGTCTGCTTGCCGGGCGATACCCCCAAGGGTTGATCAGTGAAGCAGAGATGCAGGCGCTGATGGCGGTGTGGCACTGATCGATTGCACCTGTACCTGCCTCTCCGCGGGCTTGCCCGCTAAGAGGCAGGTACAGTCAACAAAGATCAGAAGCTGTAGCTACCCGTCACTACAAGGCTACGCGGATCGCCCACCTGGATCTGCGCCGCACTGGTCGCCGAGCTGTAATAGGTCTTGTCGGCAATGTTGCTCAACGCCGCCCGCACATCCCAGTCATGCGTACGGTAGCCCGCCAGCGCATCCCAGCGGCCGTACCCCGGCAACAACGTGGTGTTCTGGTTGTCCGCATAACGCTCGCCCACCAGTGTCAGCCCGGTTTCGGCGTACCAGCCCAGTTCTGGCTTCCAGGTCACGAACAGGCTGCCATTGCGCTTGGCCACGTCATTGATGCGGTTGCCTTCCTGGCCGTTCTTGTCCTTGACGATGGTCGCATCCTGCAGGCCAATGCCGCCGCGTACATACCAGTTGCCGACGATGTTGCCGGTGGCAGTCAGCTCGATGCCGCGTGAACGCTGCATGCCGCTGAGCAAGATGATGTTCGGGTCGTTCGGGTCGCGGGTGCGGCGGTTGTAAAGTTCCAGCTCGTAGATAGCCAGGGTGGTGGTCAGGCGCTGGTCCAACCAGTCGCTCTTTACGCCTATTTCTTTCTGCCGGGTCTCTTCCGGGTCGGTTTTATTGGTGTTGCCCTGTGCCCCTGGGGTGATGCCGATCAAGCCGCCACCCACCGGTGAGAAAGTTTTGCTCCACGAGGCGTAGAACGAATGGTCGCGCCATGGCGTGTAGACCACGCCCAGGCGTGGGCTGGTGCTGTTGCTGTCCTGCGGTTCGCGCAAGCCATCCTTGTTGGTGGTTTCCACTTCGAACTGGTCAAAGCGCACGCCGGCGAGAACCTGCCACTGATCGTTCAGGCGAATCTGGTCCTGCAGATAAACCCCGCGGCTGTCGACCACGGTGTGGTTGTTGCTCGATACCGCCAACGCACCATTGTGCGGCTGGCTGGGTTTGCCCAGGCCTGGCAGGTCCTGTCTGCCAGCGCTGTACAGCAACGGGTCGCGCCGCTGGTTGCCGAACTCCAGGCCCAGCAGCAGCTTGTGTTCAAGGCCCAAGGTGTCGAAGTCGCCCTCGGCCTCCAGGTTGTTGAACAGGTTGCGGGTGTTCAGGTCCTGCTGCCAGCGTTGGCGGGTCAAGGTATTGGTGCCGGCGTCGTAGCCCGTGACATAGGTGTTGTCGAACTCGCTGTCGAGTTTGAACAGGCCCAGGGTGTGGCGCAGTTGCCAGGTTTCGTTCAGCTGGTAGTTCAGCCGCGAACGCAGCGACTGGGCGCGATCATCGATGTAGTCGCGCTGGTCGCCGTAGGTGGTGCCGCGGCTGACGTCGGCGGGGCGACCATTGACCCCAGGAATGCCACGGTCGGGCGTGCGGTTGTAGCGGCTGTATTCATACTGCACCAGCCAGTTCAGGTCGGGGGTGATCTGCCAGCTGATCGACGGGGCGAACAGTTGGCGGCTGCCGTCGATACCATCGCGGAAGCTGTTGTTGTCCTGGTTGCCCATGTTCAGGCGCAGGCTGACCGTGTCGCTGGGGTCGGCGCTGAGGTCGGCATACAGGCTGCGCAGGTCTTCGCTGCCGGCCTGTGCTTCGATGGTCGAGCGGCGACCCGGCTCCGCTGCCTTGCTGACCCTGTTGACGATGCCGCCCTGGCTACCACGGCCATACAGCACCGCTGCCGGCCCCTTCAACACCTCGACCCGCTCGATGTTGTGCAAGTCGCGGATGTACTGGCTGTCGTCGCGGATACCGTCCAGGTAGAAGTCGTTGCTGGCCTCGAAGCCGCGGATGCGTACGCTGTCAAAACGGGTGTCGGCGCTGCTGCTGACGTTTGGGATGCCCTCCAGTGCCTTGCCCAGTGTGTTGCTGCCGTAGTCCAGCACATTGGCGGTTTTCACCGTATCGATGGCCTGCGGCACATAACGCACAGGCGTCGAAGTGCGGGTTGCGGTGCTCACCTCCTTGACCCGCGGGTTGTCCTTCTCGCGCTCGCTGTCGGCGGTAACCGACGACTCCGGCAGCGTGGTGGTGGCGGCACTGGCCAGGCTGGCGCTGAAAAGCAGCGACAGGCCGAGCGTCAGGGGTGAAAGGCGGCAGGGTACAAGCATGGGCACATTCAGACCGGGCAGTTGAAAATAAGGTGCGAATGGTAATGCTTGCTATTTGCTCTTGCTTGGGTATTTGTAAAGGGTTGTCTTTACATATGTATCTGTTTGTAACAGTCTCTGCGGCCACGCTTTGCCTGCGCACAGGAAATTGTCCGTTTGATCAAAAGGCAATTTCCTACACAAGATAAATTGCCCGCTGATAGCGCAAACCTGCATGAAAATGCACCGGATACGCCGAATTTCTTGGTTATATCAACCTGCATTTCACGACTTTTTGACATTTGTAATCTCGCGCGGCTAGGATTCGGCCAACGCCTGCTGGCCATGGTATTGGCCAGGCTGCTGCCAAGGGCCGCCGTGAACTTACCGGTTGGCCCGCCCGGCTGGATCCGCATAGCGTCGAACCTACGAAGGGGCGTTGGTTCCCGGCGTCATATTGCAGCGCGTTTTTGATTAAGAAATAAGGAAAACAACATGTTGAAAACCAGGACCAGCCTGGTCGCCCTGGCGATGATCGCCGCGACCCAGGCTCAGGCCAATGACCAGGCTGACAGCAAGGGTTTCATCGAGGACAGCCACGCCAACGTCCTTCTGCGCAACGCCTACATCAACCGTGACAAGAAGCATGGCACCGACGACCAGATCGAATGGGGCCAGGCGTTCATCGCCAACTTCTCCTCCGGCTTCACCCAGGGCACCGTTGGCGTCGGTGTCGACGCATTCGGCCTGTACGCCGTGCGCCTGGATGGCGGCAAAGGCCACAACGGTGGTGGCGGCGTCGACTTCTTCAAACCGCACGAAACCACCAATGCCGAAGGCAACGCCAGCTCGCCGCACAACCTGGCCCGTGGTGGTGCTGCAGTGAAATTCCGCATTTCCAACACCGTGCTGAAGTACGGTGACCAGATGCCAGCACTGCCAGTGCTGCAGTACGACGATGCACGTCTGTTGCCAGAAAGCTTCACCGGCACCCTGATCACCTCCAAAGAGATCCAGGGCCTGGAACTGAACGCTGGCCGCTTCACCCAGGAAGCGCGCAAGAGCGCCGAGCGCCGTGATGGTGGCGGCCTGAAGTCGATCAACGTCTTCGGTGGCAGCTACAAGTTCACCGACAACTTCACCGCTTCGCTGTACACCGCCGACAACGAAGACGTGATGAAGAAGCACTACCTGGGCTTGAACTACGTCTTCCCGATCGCCAGCGACCAGTCCCTGACCCTGGACTTCAACGGCTACAAGTCGGATATCAACAACAAGTACGTAAAAGCCGCAGGCTTGAACGGCGACTCCAACACCATCTGGAGCCTTGCAGCCACCTATGCGTACGGTGCGCACTCGTTCACCCTCGCTCACCAGCGCAGCACCGGCAGCACTGGCTACAACTACGGCTTCTACCAGAACGCCGGTGGCGTGGGTGACGGTGGTTCCACCATCTACCTGGCCAACTCGTACTGGTCCGACTTCAACGCCGAAGACGAGCGCTCCTGGCAGCTGGGCTACGGCCTGGACTTCGGTGCCTACGGCATTCCGGGCCTGACCTACAAGCTGGCCTACGTGGTGGGTGACAACATCAACACCCGCAACGTCGCCAACCCGCAAGGCTTTGGCGAAGGTAAAGAGCGCGAGATCTTCAACCAGATCCGTTACGTGGTGCAGGACGGCCCGGCCAAGGACCTGTCGATCAAACTGCGTAGCTCGTTCTTGCGTACCAACAACGCCGTGCAGCAGAACGGTTACAACGACGACGGCAACGAAGTCCGCGTATTCGTCGAGTACCCGATCAGCATCTTCTGATCCGCAGTTCTTTGCATGAAAGCTGGGGCCGCGCTGCGGCCCTTCGCGGGCTTGCCCGCTCCCACAGGTAAAGCGCCGCCTTCGATGGCGCTGCAAATTGTGGGAGCGGGCACGCCCGCGAAGGGCTGCAGGGCAGCCCCAGGCATGTTTGTCATGCAGGTTCAGTCTCTTCGTGGCGCAGTCTTGATGCCACAGTTCGTGTTGCAGTGTCTCCCGTCTCCGGCGCAAAACTGTCGCTACGCGCCATCCGCCACATCCGCGCATAAAACTCGCTTTCGATCGAGCCACTGAGTAGCTCGCCCGGCTTGAGGAATGTGTGCAAGTCCGAAAACAACCCGATTTCGCTGGGGCTGATGCGCCGCGCCAGGTGCTTGGGCTTGAGCTCCGAAGGGTGCTCCAGGCCTGCGGCAGCCAGCATCTCGGCCAGTGCGTGCAGTGTGTTGCGGTGGAAGCTGGCCACCCGTTCGGCCTTGTCTGGTACCACCAGGGCGCGCTGGCGCAGAGGGTCTTGGGTGGCCACGCCAGTCGGGCACTTGTTGGTGTGGCAGCTCTGCGACTGAATGCAGCCAATGGCAAACATGAAACCGCGTGCCGAGTTGACCCAGTCAGCGCCGATGGCCAATACGCTGGCAATGTCGAAGGCGCTGACGATCTTGCCCGCCGCACCAATGCGGATGCTGGAGCGCAGGTTCAGGCCGACCAACGTGTTGTGCACGAACATCAGGCCTTCGCGCATCGGCACGCCCATGTTGTCGCTGAACTCGCGAGGTGCCGCGCCGGTGCCGCCTTCTTTGCCGTCGACAACGATGAAGTCAGGGGTGATGCCGGTGGCGAGCATGGCCTTGGCAATGCCCATGAACTCCCATGGGTGGCCCAGGCAGAACTTGAAGCCCACGGGCTTGCCGCCCGAAAGCTCGCGCAGGCTGGCTACGAACTGCAGCAACTCCACTGGTGTGCGGAAGGCGCTGTGCGCCGCCGGCGAGATGCAATCCTCGCCTGCACGTACGCCACGGGTCTCGGCAATTTCGGGGCTGACCTTGTGCCCCGGTAAAATGCCGCCGTGGCCAGGCTTGGCGCCCTGGCTGAGCTTGATCTCGATCATCTTCACCTGTGCCGAGCGGGCCTGTTCGGCGAAGCGCTGTGGATCGAAACGACCGTCCTCGGTGCGGCAGCCGAAATAGCCGCTGCCGATTTCCCAGATCAGGTCGCCGCCGTGCTCACGGTGGTACGGGCTGATGCTGCCTTCGCCAGTGTCATGGGCAAACCGGCCCATGCGCGCGCCGCGGTTGAGCGCGGCGATGGCGTTGGCGCTGAGGGCGCCGAAACTCATCGCCGAGATGTTGAAGATCGAGGCCGAGTAGGGCATTCGGCATTGCGGCCCGCCGATGGCAATGCGGAACGAGGCAGGGTCTGGCGTGGCCACCGGCAGCATGGAATGGCTGATGAACTCGAAACCAGGTTGGTAGGCGTCGTTGAGCGTGCCGAATGCTTTCTCGGCGCTTTCGTTCTTGGCGCGGGCGTAGACCAGCGAGCGTTGCGAGCGGGAGAACGGCAGCTTGTCGTCGTCACCTTCGATCAGGTACTGGCGGATTTCCGGGCGGATGGTTTCGATCAGGTAACGGATATTGCCCAGGATCGGGTAATTGCGTCGCACCGCATGGTGGCTTTGGCGCAGGTCATTCAGACCGACCAGGCTGAGCAGCGCGGTGATCAGCGTTACCGGCCACAGCCAGGCATGTTGGGCCAGCAGGGGCAGGCTGGCGAAAGTGAAGACAAGGCAGAGTACGAGGCAGGCGTAGCGGCTGGGAAGAGAGTGTTTCATGGGTCCATCGCAGGCAGGATGACCGGGCATAGGATAGGCAAACGCAGGGGACGGAAAACCTGGGTAACCGGTAAAAGACTGTTACCTGATTGCGAATTCCCAGGCCTGCGCAGCCCTATGTTGTGGGCGGCCTTGTGTCGCGATGGGCTGCTCCCACAGAAGATCGCGTTAGCCAGGCAGCAGTATGCTGACCCGCAATCCACCGCTCTCACGGTTCGACAGCATCAGCTCACCCCCATGGCTGGTGGCGATCCGCTGGGCAATGCTCAGCCCCAGCCCATATCCCCCGGATGCCTGGTTACGCGACCCCTCACCGCGCACGAACGGGTCGGTGATGGTCGGCAGCAGCGCAGGCGAAATCCCTGGCCCGCGGTCGTCGATGTGGATGAACACCCCTGTGGTGGTTCGCTCCAGCGTGACAGAAACATCCTTGGCATAACGCAACGCATTGACCAGCAAGTTCTGCAGGCAGCGCTGCAGCAGCAGGGCATCCCCCCGCAGGCTGTTCACCCGGCCGTGCACGGGCAGTGGTTCCTGGTCAGTCGCCAGGTCCGCACACTGGCGCGTCACCAGCCGGTCCAGGTCCACCTGCTGCAAATTCTGCTGCTCTCCGGCACGCAGGTAATCCAGAACCTGACCGATCATATCGTCCATCTGCGTGATGTTCTGCCGCAGGCGCTGGCGGTGTTCGTCATCGGGTAAGCGCTCCAGGCGCAGGCGCATGCGAGTCAGTGGGGTGCGCAGGTCGTGAGACACGGCGGCCAGGAAGTAGGCCTTGTCGTTGACCATGGCAATCAGCCGCTGCTGCATCGCATTGAACGCCTGCGCCGCCTGGCGCACCTCCTCCGGGCCATCCAGTGCCAGGGGAGGCTGTTCGAGGTTACTGCCCAGGCCGCGTGCGGCATCGGCCAGGCGCCGCAGCGGGCGCAGGCACAGGCGCACGGCAATCAGGCACACCAGCAACACGGCGACAATACGCAGCGCATACACCCGCAGCAGGTAATCGCTGATCAGCACCCACGCCGACTCGCCGCTCCAGCCCTGCAGTTCCTGGCCCGCAATGGTCAGCCAGTAGCCATTGGCCAACGGCACCGCGAACTGGATATGCGCCTGGGCCGTGCGCAGGCCGAACAGGCTGCGCCAGACGATCGGTTGGCCCAGTTCGTCGGTGAGTTGCACGTTCATCAGGCGCACGTCCTGGGCATGCCCCAGTTCGTACTTCAGGGCCTGCTGCAGCAACAGCTCGACCCGCCTGCGCCCAGGGCGCTCGTCATGCTCTTGCGCAGGCAGGCTTTCGACGCAGCGAAGCTGGTAGTGGGCTGGCGCCTGCAATGTACCGCCGTGGCAGTCGATCTGGGCAATCAGGGGGGCGCTGCGTGCAGCAACCAGTCGCACGGGCACCTCTAGCGCCTGGGCGAAACGCACATCGAACCAGATGCTGCTCGACATCAACTGGATCACCAGCGTGCCACTGACCATGATCAGCAGCAGTTGACCAAACAAGGTGCGTGGCCACAGCCGGTGAAACCAGCGCATGTCAGGCCCCGGCCGCGAGGGTGGCGATACTCAGCAGGTAGCCCTCGTTGCGGATGGTCAGGATTTGCGCGGCCCCCGCCGGCGCCCGGCGCAGTTGCTGGCGCAGGCGGCTGACGCACATGTCCACCGAGCGGTCGTCGGGCAGGTGGTCGCGGCCGAACGCGCTGCGGGTCAGTTGATCACGCGAGACCACACGGTTGTTGGCTTCCAGCAGTTCGCGCAGCACGCGGTAGTCGGAGCGCGGCAGGGTCAGGGTCTCGCCATCCGGGCGGGTGAGCAGACGCTTGACGTGTTCCAGGCGAAAGCCAGCGAACAGCTGGGCGTCCACCACGGGCTCTTCGGCACAGGTGCCCAGGCGTTGCGGACGACGTAGTACGGCTTTGATCCGGGCAATCAGTTCGCGTGGTTCGAAGGGCTTGGCCAGATAGTCGTCGGCGCCCACCTCCAGGCCGATGATGCGGTCCAGCGTGCTGCCCTTGGCTGACAGCATGATCACCGCCAACCCGGGGGTGGCCTGCAGCTGCCTGCACAGGCTAAGACCGTCCTCACCCGGCAGCATCAGGTCGAGCACCACCAGTTCCACTTTGTGCCGGGCCAGCTGGTCGCGCATCTGTTCACCGCCGGCTGCGGCCAGCACGTTGTAGCCGGCATCGGTCAGGTAATCACAAAGGAGTTCGCGGATCTCGTCGTCATCATCGACAACCAGCAGGGTCGTGCTCATGCAGAAAAACACCTGTTAGGTGAGGGCCGGTGGCGCTCGTTACGTTCAATTACATCCCCGTACATGTCGGGTCTGGAGCCCGGAGGGCTGATCCCTAGAATCCTAACAAAAAATCATCTGCAAATACGAAGCCTTCCCAAATGAATCCCAAGAGCATCCCGATAGCGTTCACTCCCTTCAGTCAAAGTGGCAGTCGCCTCAAGCCGCTGGCCTTCTGCATTGCCGTCGCCATCAGCGGTGGGGCAATGGCTGCCGACGGCAAACCCCTTGTACTGGACGCCACGCAGATCGAAGACAGCGCATTACTGCCTGCCGACGACGCTGGCCAGTTGGGCTACACGGTCGAGAGCACCCGTAGCTCCACAGGCCTGGCACTGACACCACGGCAGACGCCGCAATCGGTTACCACCATCACCCGCCAGCAGATGGATGACCGCGACATCCACACCATCGAGCAGGCACTGGGAACCACCCCAGGCGTAACAGCCAACAAGTCCGAGGTGGGTGGGCGTACCGACTACCGCGCGCGTGGTTACTCGATCAGCAACTGGAAGGTCGATGGCCTGCAGACCCAGGGCGGTTCCGATTTCAGTGGCAGCGGCAATGCGCTGAACATGGACCTGTACGAACGCATCGACATCGTGCGCGGCGCCAACGGCCTGCTGGGCGGCACCGGCGACCCCTCGGCAACCGTCAACCTGATCCGCAAGGCACCCACCAAAACCTTCGGCGGCAGTGCCTATGCCACTTACGGCAGCTGGGACAAGCGTCGTCTGGGGGCTGACTTGAACCTGCCTCTGTCCGAAGATGGCCGCCTGCGTTCGCGCTTCGTGATGACCCAACAGGATGCCAACTCCTTCCGTGACAACCAGTCCGAGCGCTCCCGCGCCGCGTTGGCCAACTTCGAATTCGACCTGGACGACACCACCACCCTGGGCGCCGGTTACCAGTATGAGTACAACAAGGTTGTGGGCGGCGGCTGGGGGGCGAACATTCCGATCTGGTACCGCGATGGCAGCAAGACCGACTTGCCGCGCAGCACCAACGTGGTGCCCAGCTGGAGCTTTGGCGAATACACCACCCGCACTGCGTTCGGTTCGCTAGAGCACCGCTTCGACAACGACTGGACCCTGGGCCTGAAAGCCGCCCAGGCCACCACCGAAGCCCTGAACCACCGGGGCCTTGCCAAGGTGAACTCGGCAGGGCGCGGCAGCTACGGTGGCTATTGGGACCAGGACGGCAGCGGCGCCGTACTGAACGGTTTGCACAGCTCCAGCGACACCACCCAGCAGTCGGCGCAGATCGACCTGTCTGGCCCATTCCAGCTGTTCGGCCGCACCCACCAGGCCATGGTCGGCTACAACGACAGCCGCACCGTCGGCTGGTCACCCCAGTACACCTGCACCATGGTCGGCGACGGCATGGCCAGCGCGCCTGCACTGGGCTGCCAGTTCCGCGCCAACAACGGCTTCCCGGTGACCGACTGGCATAATGGCGTGGATGACGACTACGACCTCATCGCCTCGCGCACCGGCCTTCACAGCAAGACCACCACCCGCCTGCAGGGCATGTACGCCGCCACCCGCCTGAGCATTACCGACCCGTTGTCGGTGATCGTTGGCGTGCGCACCAGCAACTATTCTTCGGTCACCCGCAGCGTGGCCGGCGAGCGCAGCAGCCAGGAAGAAAACGGCATCGTCACCCCCTACCTGGGCGCGGTGTATGACCTCAACGACAACTACTCGGTATACGCCAGCTACACCGATATCTTCACGCCGCAAACCTCTGAAACCAGCAGCGGCAGCAAGGTCGAGCCGATTCGTGGGCAAAGCTACGAAACAGGTATCAAGGGTGAGTGGTTCGATGGCCGCCTGAACGCCTCGGCGGCCTACTTCCGCACCAAGCAGGAAAACAAGGCCGTGCTGGACGGCGACCTGACCACCCCGACCGGCGGCAGCGCCTACAAGGCCGGCTCCGGGCAGGAAACCGACGGTATCGACCTGGAAGTCGCAGGCGCCCTGACCCCCAACTGGAACGTCTACGCCGGTTACACCTACCTGCACTTCCGCCGCGTCGACAGCGACGGCCGCAGCGACCCGTCGCACCTGTTCAAGGCCTCCACCACCTACCGCCTGAGCGGCCCGCTCGACCGCCTGACCCTGGGCGCCGGCGTGACTGCGCAGAGCAACATCCGCGCCATCTCCAGCCCGGCTGGCCAGCCCACCAACGGCGTGAGCAATGGTGCCACTGACGTGAACTGGTCCGGTTATGCCATCTGGAATGCCATGGCCAAGTACCAGCTCACCGACAACACCAGTGTCAGCCTCAACGCCAACAACCTGTTCGACAAGCACTACTACAGCCAGTACGGGTTCTATGCCGGGGCGATTTATGGTGACCCGCGTAACCTGTCGTTGACGGTAAGCACCGCGTTCTGATCAAGCCCTTCCAAAGGGTCTGGCGCTGTACCTGTAGGAGCGGGTTCACCCGCGAACACCGGCGCAGCCGGTGCCTGCAACCGCATCGCCAGCTTCGCGGGCACGCCCGCAC
Source organism: Pseudomonas sp. yb_5 (assembly GCF_043103865.1). Classification (NCBI taxonomy): domain Bacteria; kingdom Pseudomonadati; phylum Pseudomonadota; class Gammaproteobacteria; order Pseudomonadales; family Pseudomonadaceae; genus Pseudomonas; species Pseudomonas sp. yb_5. The sequence goes on along the minus strand of NZ_JBICKE010000082.1, from coordinate 50,756 downwards.
ACGGAACCAGCGCTGGGTTCAAGGCCTGCGCTGGGCCGCCAAGCGGCCCTTTCTCACCTGGGCTCTGCCGCTTGCCCTGGCTCAACCGGCTTCTCCAACTGGCCCTCGAAGCTATTCCAATCCTCACCAAACAGCTCCACCGGATGCATGGTCCGGTCTGCGCCATTGCCACAGGCTAGCGCCTTGGCAGGGCAGTACAGGTCGCAACCCCAGCAGATACGCTCGGGGTGGCGAGGGTTTGTGGGGAATCTCTTGGCCATGCTCAACCTCCCTCAGGGCTACCTGATCTGAACGTAAACCCCTCGCCCTGCGCGTCGTTTGACGGGCATCAATCCATTGACGATCGCCAGGTCACCGTACATCGCGCATCCAGATATCTGGTTGATAGATATCTGGATCAGAGATATTTTCCACCCTATGTCGGTGCGCCGGGACAACACAATGCGGGTCATAACGAAAGCGGCGGTTACCAAGGCGATTGAAGCCCCCGACCAGTGGAAAGCGCCCCTAAGCCTGTGGCTGACGACCTTCGACAGGGCGACGCTGCGGTTTGAATCTTTTGAACAGTTGAGGCAGACGTGGGGCACGGTGTCTGGCTGGAATGTTGATCGCATCCCCCACTCAAAACTCAGGCCCGCCAGCCGCAAAGGGCCGCTTGATATCTACGTGTTCGATATCAAGAAAAACGAATGCCGCCTGATCGCGTGGCTCAATGCGCGAACGGGCACTCTCTACATCAAGGCCATTCTGTCGCAAGCCGAGTGCGACAAGTGGTGCAGAAGCGATATCAGGTAGCAACCTGGGCAGCGCGATATTTCAATTCGACAGGTGACAACATGAAGCGGGATAAAATCGAAGCCAATGGACGAGATGCCTTCATCGCTAATATTTCACCCATGCTCGATGGCCTGAACACTCAGATGGCAACCATGGCCCAGCTTCTGGCCGCCTGCCATGACCCCATCAAGGATGATGCCGAGCTTGAGGCACGCATGGCCTTGATCGACGAGCTCTACTCCCATGCGGACAGCGAAGGCCACGCTGCGGCACGCTTTGCCGAGATGGTAGCGGACCGCGTCTACGAGTATGAGAGTGAGTCTGTATTGGTGCCGTTCGCGAGCCAGGCCGAAGCGTTGGCCTTTCTGCTGTCGGACAGGGGCGTGAAGCAGAAGGACCTGTCGGCGATAGCGACCCAGAGCGCGGTATCCGAGATTCTGAACAACAAGCGGAAGATGACGGTTGCCCAGATAAAGGGCTTTGCTGAGTTTTTCAGCGTACCGGTTGAGTTCTTCATGCATGGGGTGGTTTGACAGGCTCGATAGCTGTCTCCGACCACAGCCCAGACTCGACCAGCGCACTGCACACCATGGCTCGGAACCCGTGGCCGCAGATATCCACCTTGGTGTCGTAGCCCATCGTCCTGAGTGCGGCAACCCCTGCGAACACCAAGTCAAATTGGCTAGTGATCGCGTGGATCTGCCCAAGCAAGGCCACTGCATGCGGCGGGTGTTGCATTCGTTCGTAAAAACGACCAACAGGTCCGACCGGCACGCGATGCAGGTCGCCGAACAGCGGATGAAGGAGTTGAAGCAAGAACTGAGAAAAATGGGATACAGGGTTTAGTTGCCAGGCGTTTGGGTGATCACGATCTGGGGCGGTGAACCGGCATCGTTCGAGGGCAGGGTCAGGGTTGTGCGAAAGCCGAGCTTGTCCAGCATGTCCATCATGGCGTCCAAGGTGAATTTCTCGATCTTGCCATTTGCAAGCTCGGATATGCGGGATTGGGTTACGTTCAGCTTGGCTGCGGCATCATGCTGTTTGAGGCCCATTTTTTTGATGCAGTCAGTGATGAAAATGGACAAGTCCATTTTCAAGGCCATTTTGCTGGCGGTATCTGCGTCGTGGGTGGCGTGGAAAGGGCTTTCGTGGAATTGAAGCGCCATCGGCTTGCCTCGGCAGAAATATCTAAAATTTACGATAAATCGTAGTGGGGATTGGTTGGCGAGTCAAAGCGTTTGTGTTGGAGGGTGTGTCTGTTTTTGAGCTGGGCTGTGATCAGAGAATTGCATCTGCTTGGGGGGGTGGGGCTGCTGCGCAGCCCATCGCAGGCAAGCCAGCTCCTACACCGATCGCGGTGGCTTCAGGGCATCTGTAAGGCAGGGGATTGGGGGCTGGGGGGGTTAAAACAAAAAAGGCCCACCTTTCGGTGAGCCTTTTTTGATACTGCGTATGGTGCCGGCACCAGGAATCGAACCCGGGACCTACTGATTACAAGTCAGTTGCTCTACCATCTGAGCTATACCGGCAATGGGGCGTCATTATAGCGATCGTTTGGCGCCTGTAAACCACTTCCTTGCGAATGTTCGCAAAAGACCTAAGTCACCGGCCCAAAAGAAGAATTTTCCTACCAGCCGCGGTGCATGGTGGTGACGCTAGGCTCGCTTTTACCCGGGTTGAAAAACAGCTTGTCGTTGTCGCAGCCGCGCTTGCGGCATGGGGCTTCTGTGCGCAGGGGCAGGCCTTTGTCGCCGCCCAGCTGCATGCCGGGGTGGTTCCAGCCCAGGTTGCTGTTGGGGTGGGGCGAGGTGCCGCCGGCGCAGCCGGTCAGGGCCAGGGCGAAGGTCAGCAGGGCGAGAGGGTTGGCTCGGGTCACGATGCTCAGGTCCGGTGGTCCATTGTCGGTTCTGGCGCAACGCCAGAAGGTCGCGGGGCTGGCGGGCAGCGCGCGACGTCACTTGTTAATGATTTGGGGGGCGGATGATACACCGTTGCGGCGGTGGAGCATTAGCCTTGTGTTGTCTGGTATGGCCTCTTCGCGGGTGAACCCGCTCCTACACGGGGGCGGGTAAGCCGGGTTATCTGTGTAAGGGAATTCTGAACCATGGGGTCAAAAGCTTCAGGGTTTGGATGCTTCGGAAGTATCCTACGCGCGCCGCCGAAGTAACGCTGTTGTCGGGGAAGTGGCTCACGGATACCGTTCTCGGGTCGCTCTGGCGACTGGGTGTGAGAACCCGACTTGAATAAGCGCTACCCGCCATGGTGGTCGTACGTGGGCAGACCTCGGTCTGGCCGGGCTTCCTTATTCACTCGGTTTCTCACCCTGCGTACGGCTGCCGCCCCAAATCCGTGAGAAAGATTTTTGGCAGTCTCCTTCCGTGAATAAGGATTTGCCATGAAAAAAGATGTTTCTGAGCCAATCACAACCGCAGGCGTGGAAACCTTCCTCGCAGCCGGTAACCCATCCCTCAATCTGCTACGCGTAGAGCCCGGCGTCCCTGTCGATGCTGCCTACGAGCATGTCTCGATCCTGATGGGCTACATCAAGCACCTGGTGCGCGAGGGGGATATGGAGGACGACCATAAATTCCTGGGAGCAGCCGATTACCTGTGCGACATGGCCAAGGCGCTGATGAACGATATCGAAATTGCCAAGGGCAAGGCGCATTAGGCATTGACGCGGTCATTTGTGGGAGCGGCCTTGCGTCGCGAAAGGGCTGCAAAGCAGCCCCGGCGATTTCAGAGATTGCGCCGAAAACGGGGGCCGCTTTGCGGCCCTTTCGCGACGCAAGGCCTCTCCCACAAAAGCCGCTTGCGCTAACCACAAGAAATGTTTATGCACAAGTGGCATCGGCGACCTGAGCGAAAGGCATGCCGGATCGCTACGCCGCTGGTCTTTGCGCAAACGCCTGTTTTTACTGGGCTGTAGCCGCAAGCAGGAATAAGCCAAGCGCTTGAAATAGCGCTTGGATCCAACAGGTAATCACAAGCTTGTTCACAGACTTATCCACAGGTTGTGCTGCGGCTAACCGTCGCGTTCCGCAAGAATGAGCAGGTTGCGCGGGGTCAGTGGGTAATCGCAGAACAGGCCCAGGCGCACGTCATAGCCTTGTTCTTCGAGGAACAGGGCGCGATCGAGTACCAGCCACAGCTCCAGTGGCCGACGGAACAGGTTGCGTACGCGCTCCAGGTTCCGAACCTCGGCCAGGCGTTGCCAGCCCGCAGCTTCCAACATTGCCCAGTCCGGGTTGCCACTCACTGGCAATTGCTTCAGTTCAGCCAAGTCACGGCAGTATTGCTCGAAGGGCTTCTCCAGCCAGGCCACCGGCAGGGAAGGCGTCGGCAGGTATTCATCGCTCTGGCGCTGCTGGCGTTGCAGCAGGTCGAAGCCCAGACGCCGGGCCATCGAGGTGTCGCGCTGGCGCCGCACGCGGGCGCCGGCAGTGACGGTTTCGCTCAAGGGCAGGCCCAGGTCGTCCAGCGATAGCTGCAGGCTCGACGCCTGCGCGGCTGTGGATAACGCCTGGTACTGCTGCGCCGCGATGCGGTTGTAGCAGCAGGGGGCTATGGCCAGTTGCCGGCAACTTTGCTGGCTGGCCAGTTGCATCAGGCGTACATGCAGATCGCCACAGGCATGCAGGGCAACCACGCTTTTATCGTCAGCCAGGTGGCGAGCGCTGTCGCTGGCCATCACGTCCTGATGTACGTGCTGTGCTTGCAAGTGGTGGTGTGCACTCAGGGCCTGACCGGCAGCGACCAGTTCGGCGTCGTACTCCAGGCAGGTCAGGTGTTGCCCAGGTTGCAGCAGGCGACGGCCGAGGTGGCCTTTGCCAGAACACCAGTCCAGCCAGTGCCGGGGCTGCTCGCGGAAGGCCAGGTGGCTGGCGAAGGCTTCGATCTGCTGCCATTTGCGGCCGGGGACGGCGACGTCCAGGCGGTGGGCGGCAGGCGGTAGATTGGTTTGCGCAAGGCTGCCGAGCGTGGCGAGCTGTCGGGCTTGTTCGGCCAGTTGCGGGAATGGGGCAGGCAAGCGGTCAATGGCGCTGTCGGCTTCGGCGTCTGCAAGGGAACATTGGCGCAGGTGGGCGGCAAGCGCTGGGTGGGTGGTTTCCCAAGGCAGTTGCAGGGTGGTGAAGGGGCGGGGTTTCCACAGCTGTTGGTGCTCGATCAGGAACTGGTCGAGGGCCTGGAAGCGGGTGCTTAGGTGGTGGCTGTGGAGGGGGCTGGGCATGGGGATGTGTGTTGGGGTTGAGGGCCTGTTCGCGGGTAAACCCGCTCCTACGAAGGTTCAGCATAGGCCTGTTGTAGGAGCGGGCGTGCCCGCGAAGATGGCCAGGAGATGTCAGCGGCCTTGGCAGGCATCCACGCGCAACCAGCGCTCCAGCAGCTTGAAGCCTTGCACCAGCATGAACGAGATCACCAGGTAGAACACGCCTGCAGCGAAGAAGATTTCCACCGGCAGGTAGGTGCGGGCGATGATGGTACGGGCCATGCCGGTCAGCTCCAGCAGGGTCACGGTACTGGCCAGGGCACTGGCCTTGAGCATCAGGATCACTTCGTTGCTGTACGCCGGCAGGCCGATGCGTGCGGCGCGTGGCAGCATGATGTAGAACAGCGCCTTGCCCCGCGACATGCCCAGCGCCCGCGCCGCCTCGATCTCACCTTTGGGGATCGACTGCAGTGCGCCTCGCAGGATCTCGGCAATGTAGGCGGCGGTGTGCAGGGTCATGGTCAGCACCGTGCACCAGAACGGGTCGCGCAGGTAGGGCCACAGCGAGCTGGAGCGCACCGCATCGAACTGCGCCAGGCCGTAGTAGACCAGGAACAACTGCACCAGCAGCGGCGTGCCGCGGAAGAAGAAGATGTAGCTGAACGGCACGGCGCGCACGTACCAATGGCGCGAGGAACGGGCGATGCCCAACGGGATGGCCAGGATCAACCCGGCAACCACGGCAATGGCCACCAGTTCCAGGGTCAGGACTGCACCCTCGGCCAGGCGTGGCAGCCATTTGAAGATGACTTCCCAATTCATTGTTCAGCCCTCGCAAAGCCGCGAGCGGCACGTTTCTCCATGAAATGCATACCGGTCATGGCAATGACGGTCAGGCCCAGGTAGATGCAGGCCGCAACCATGTAGAAGGTGAACGGCTCTTTGGTCACGGTCACGCCGATTTGTGCGTGGCGCATGATTTCTTCCAGGCCGATTACCGACACCAGGGCGGTGTCCTTCATCAGGATCATGAACAGGTTGCCAAGGCCGGGCAGGGCGATGCGCCACATCTGCGGCAGGATGATCCGCGAGAGGATTCGGGCCTTGGACAGGCCTAGCGCCAGGCCAGCTTCACGGTGGCCTTTGGGGATCGCCAGGATGGCGCCACGGAACACTTCGGTGGCGTAGGCACCAAAGCACAGGCCCAGGGCGATCACGCCCGCGGCAAAGGCGCTGAGCTCAAGGCCGGGCATGTTCAGGGCTTCGCCGAGGCTGCTCATGAGCCCGACGGTACCGAAATAGATAAGCAGCACCCACAGCAGTTCGGGCACGCCGCGAACCAGGGTCGAGTAGAAGCCGCCAAGCCATTGCAGCGGCTTGAGCGGAGAGGTCTTGGCCAGGGCGCCGAGCAGGCCCAGGACCAGCCCCAGCAGCAAGGCGCAAAGCGCCAGTTTTACGGTCATCAGGGTGCCGGCCATCATGGCCGGACCGAATCCGTGCAGGTCGATATTCATGGGCAGGTCATTTTAGGGACTGGCGCGCCGCAAGGGCGCGCCGGTCAGGGCGGATCATTCGATGCTGAACGGGAAGTACTTGTCGTTGATTTTCTTGTACGTACCGTCGGCTTTGATTTCTGCCAGGGCTTTGTTCAGGTCGTCGCGCAGCTTGGTGTCACCTTTGCGCACGGCAATGCCGATCTTGTCGCTGTCCATCACCGGCTCGCCCTTGAACTCGAAGTTCGAGCCGTCTTTGCTTTTCAGCCACTCGTACTGCACGTACTTGTCGGCGAGGATGCCGTCGATACGACCGGAAACCAGGTCAAGGTAGGCGTTTTCCTGGGTGTCGTAGAGTTTGACATCGACATCCGGGTAGTTGTCTTCAAGGTAGGTGCCGGCCAGGGTGGCGCGCTGGGTGCCGATGACCTTGCCCTTAAGCGACGCTTTGTCGGTCTTGAAGTCGACGTTTTTCGGCGCGATGAACTGCAGCTTGTTGGAGTAGTACGGATCGGTGAAGTCCACAGCCTGCTTGCGTTCGTCGGTGATCGACAGCGACGACACCAGGAAGTCGAACTTCTTGGCGTTCAGGGCCGGGATGATGCCGTCCCAGTCGGAGGTAACGACCGAGCACTCGACTTTCATCTTGGCGCACAGGGCGTCGCCAATGTCTTTGTCGAAGCCAACCACGTTACCGCTGGCATCCTTGTTGTTGAACGGTGGGTAGGCGGCTTCGATGCCCATGCGCAGTTTTTCTGCGGCCATGGCGTTTGCCGACATCACCAGCGTGGCAGCAGCTGCCAGGAGAAACTTCTTGTAGGTGTGCATGTATTGCTCCGTTAGCGGTGGCTGGACATGAATTGCTTGCAACGCGCCGAGGTCGGGTTTTCGAAGACCTGCTGCGGCGATCCCTGCTCTTCGACCAGGCCCTGGTGCAGGAAGACGACTTCACTGGACACATGGCGGGCAAAGCTCATCTCGTGCGTCACCAGCAGCATGGTACGGCCTTCTTCGGCCAATGCGCGGATAACGTTAAGCACTTCCTGGACCATTTCCGGATCGAGGGCCGATGTAGGCTCGTCGAACAGGATGACCTTGGGCTTCATGGCCAGGGTACGGGCAATGGCGGCGCGCTGTTGCTGGCCACCGGAAAGCTGGGCGGGGTAGCTGTGGCGTTTGTCGTAGATGCCGACCTTGTTCAGCAGCGCTTCGGCGGCTTCGATGGCCTCGGCCTTGCTTTGGCCGAGCACGCGGCGTGGCGCCTCGATGATGTTGTCGAGGATCGACATGTGTGGCCACAGGTTGAAATTCTGGAAGACAAAGCCGATTTCGCTGCGCAGGCGATTGATCTGGCGGTTGTCGGCTGCAATCAGGTCGCCATTCTTGGCGGCCTTGAGCTTGAGGGCTTCGCCGGCGACCAGGATTTCGCCCTGGTGCGGGTTCTCGAGCAGGTTGATGCAGCGCAGCAGGGTGGACTTGCCGGAGCCGGACGACCCCAGGATGGAGATCACGTCACCGTCGCGAGCGGTCAGCGAAATGCCCTTGAGAATTTCCTGCTCGCCGTAGCGTTTGTGCAAATTGCGGATTTCCAGCGCGGGCGTGGCCTGAGCCATGTGCGGTCCTCATGTGTTCGGGTGCGTTCCCAGCTGTTGGCGGCCTTCCTGGCGTGCGCCAAGCTAGCATAGCGGCATTATGACGGCCAACAGGGTCGCCGGGGACTGGGGGCACTGGTGGGGCAGTTTGTCGCATCGCTACAGCGTAACGTCGCGCAGATGTCCGCGAAGGTGTCGCCCAGCACCAGAGCCTTGATGAAAAAAGGCGCGATGGTGCCAGCTTTGGCCGGCTCATGGAAGCTGTTTTGGCCCATTGGAGGGGTAAACCCGACCTTTTGGCCGTAGGAACGGGTTATCCCGCGAATGCCTTTTTGAGATCATGAGGTTGTACCCATGGGTTGCACTTTTTGTATTGCGCTGGTGCAAAGGTGTTACCGAGGAGCACCTTTGGTGCGTTTGTAAGTGGGTATTTCAGTAATCCGCTGATTTGATGCCCTTTCGGTCAGGCATTGGCCGAAAGCCCTCCAAGCCCTCTCCTGAAAGGCCTGTAGAATTTTCTGACGAATGCATTTAGCACCTGGCGCGTTTATTGCTAGCAGGAAACCGCCGATTGCAGCGACGCCTAGGTCAACCCCTGGCGCGCTCTGTATCCGCAGTCGGCGTGGTCCACTCCTTACAAAGGTAGTTTCAATGAGCGGTAACAATTCCAATGACCTCGCTCAGGGGCTCAAGCAACGGCATGTGACCATGCTGTCCATCGCTGGCGTCATCGGTGCCGGCCTGTTCGTAGGCTCCGGCCACGCCATCGCAGCTGCCGGCCCTGCCGTGCTGCTGGCTTACGCTGCCGCCGGTACGCTGGTCGTGCTGGTGATGCGTATGCTGGGTGAAATGGCAGTCGCCTCGCCTGACACTGGTTCGTTCTCTACGTATGCCGACCGCGCCATCGGGCGCTGGGCCGGTTTCACCATTGGCTGGCTGTACTGGTGGTTCTGGGTGCTGGTGATTCCGCTGGAGGCCAACGCCGCCGCGGCCATTCTGCATGCCTGGTTCCCGGCGGTTGATCTGTGGGCGTTCTCCCTCATCATTACCCTGGCACTGACACTTACCAACCTGTGCAGTGTGAAGAACTACGGTGAGTTCGAATTCTGGTTTGCCCTGCTCAAAGTGCTGGCGATCATCGGCTTCATCGCCGTGGGCTGTGCTGCCTTGTTCGGCTTTGTTCCGAACAGCCAGGTGAGCGGTGCCAGCCACCTGTTCGATACCCAGGGCTTCATGCCCAACGGCCTGGGCGCAGTGCTGGCAGCCATGCTGACCACCATGTTCTCGTTCATGGGTACTGAAATCGTCACCATCGCCGCTGCCGAGTCGAAGGACCCGGGCAAGCAGATCAGCCGTGCCACCAACTCGGTAATCTGGCGTATCTGCCTGTTCTACCTGGTGTCGATCTTCCTGGTTGTGGCCCTGGTGCCGTGGAACGACCCGGCCCTGGCCGAGGCTGGCTCTTACCAGACCGTGCTGAGCCGTATCGGTGTGCCGAATGCCAAGTTGATCGTCGACATCGTCGTGCTGATTGCCGTGACCAGCTGCCTGAACTCGGCGCTGTACACGTCTTCGCGCATGTTGTTCTCGCTGAGCAAGCGTGGCGACGCCCCGGCCATCGCCCAGCGCACCACCAAGGCGGCGACCCCGCATGTGGCGGTACTGCTGTCCACCGCAGCGGCATTCCTTTGCGTGTTCGCCAACTTCGTGGCACCGGCCCAGGTATTCGAGTTCCTGCTGGCCAGCTCTGGCGCCATTGCGCTGCTGGTGTACCTGGTGATCGCCGTGTCGCAACTGCGCATGCGCGCCCAGCGTGAAGCCCGTGGCGAAAAGATTACCTTCAAGATGTGGCTGTTCCCGGGGCTTACCTGGGCGACCATTGCATTCATCGTTGCCATTCTTGTGGTAATGGCGCTGCGTGAGGATCATCGTGTAGAGATCATTGCGACTGCGCTGCTGAGTATTGCTGTGGTGGCGGCTGGCTTGCTGGTGCACCGCAAGCGCGAGGCTGCCGGGCGGGCGGCGCTGGACAGCTGATCTGCGCTGGCTGAAATGAAAAGGCCGCGCCCAGTGAAGGGTGCGGCCTTTTTTGCCTGTACCGGCCCTTTCGCGGGCAAGCCCGCAGGTTCACCACAGGCCCGTAGGAGCGGGTTTACCCGCGAAAGGGCCGGGGCGGCTGGCCAATTTCCTTGGCTAATCACCGTTGCAGCCGCCATCGTATTCGCGGGTAAACCCGCTCCTTCAGGGGGCGCAACAGGTTACATGGCCCTGTCAGCCAAACTGCTTCTGCTGTTGCTGCTGTTTGGCCACGAGTTCGGAAGCGGCGATATAGGCTTCCTGGAACTCATCACTCTCCAGCCAGGCCATGGTGGTCTCTTCGTCAGCGCCGTCCAGCCATTTGCGGTAGGCGTTGAACACCAGCACGATGTAGTCGGTAGCGTGTTCTTCCTTGTGTCCCTTGAGCACCAGGGCGAGCAGCGGATCTACCAGGAACACCGAGATCATTGGCACCAGGCCGCCTTCCTGGGCTTCCTTCATCTTGTTGAACATCGCGTCGTAGCTGCCCGACTCCATGGCCTTGTTGTACACCTGCTCGACGCTTGCGCTGTCGCCGGCGCTGGCCTTGACCGCTTGGCCGCTGCGTACCATGCGGTTCTGCTTGGCCTTGCTGGCGGCGCGCTTGGCGCGTTTCTGTTGCTTGGTAGGGGTGGCCATGGGCAAATCCTTGGGTGTGTCTGAAAGTGCGCGTATTGAAGCGCAATTGCCCGATAAACCCAAGCAGTGCTCCCGGGCGCTGCCGCTTGAGATGTCTGTGGGATACATATCCAGATTATGCGAACCGTGGGCCCTGCGTAGCTTCTCTCCCGCTGCCAGCCATGCTGGCTGGCAGCCTGTCACCGCGCCAATTCGGCGTCTGTGAGTGATGCGCACGTTTGCGCTGCAAAGGAGGAGTCATGAAGCACTTTTATCTGGTCACCCTGTACGGCTACACGGACGATGGCAGGGTTTACTATCCAACCGGTTTCGCCGGTTGCGACGAACAGAGGATTACAAAGGCTGACATCGCTGCCGTCATCGAAAAAGGCAAGCAACACGGCCACCTACGGTTGCACAGCATCTCCTACCTCGGGCACATGACCGAGGATGCATTCGAGCATCTTCGTTCCATGTCGGACGAGTAAGGTTCGACCCGCAGTCTGCTTATGGCTGCGGGTTTCTCGATTGCATGGCGAGCCTTCAGGTTGCGTTGTGAAATCGGGTGTTCTTCGAAGTCGCGTGAAGTTAAAAAATCACAGGCAACAAAAAACCCGCACTAGGCGGGTTTCTTGTTGTCGCTTCGGGTAACTTTGCAACCACCAGAAGCTTGAAGGTGGTGCCCAGAGACGGAGTCGAACCGCCGACACGAGGATTTTCAATCCTCTGCTCTACCGACTGAGCTATCTGGGCGACGAGGTGAATTAAATAGATTTCCGGACCGCTCGTCAACGACTTTTTGAAAAAATTTTAAATTAATTCCGTCGCTTACGATTTTTGGGGTCATTCGGCCGGTGGAACGTAGCCTTCGGCCTGGGCGTATTCTTCGCCGGCGAAAAACTTGTCCATTTCGGCCTGGAGGAATTTGCGGTCCTCGGCGTTCATCATGTTCAGGCGCTTTTCGTTGATCAGCATGGTCTGGTGCTTCTGCCAGTCGGCCCAGGCTTTCTGCGAGATGTGTTCGAAGATGTCCTGGCCCTTGGCGCCGGGGTAGGGCGGGCGTTCCAGGCCGGGTAGTTCTTCTTGGTACTTGCGGCACATCACGGTGCGAGTCATCGGGCGTCTCCTGCAATCAGTTCGTCGGTCGCGCGTTCAAGCAGCTTTTTCACCGGGGCGGCGAGGCCCAGACGCGGCGGGGTGGCGAGGTTATACCAGAGCCAGTCGGCCTCGGCCACGTGCTCGCCGACCGGGTCGACGCGTACTAGCCAGGGTTCGATTGCCAGCTGGAAGTGGCTGAAGGTATGGGTCAGGCCGTCCATGGCGTGGCGGCCAGCCAGGCGCAGGCCATGCTGGTAGGCCAGGTCGTCGAGCTGGGCGATGTCGTCCAGTTCCGGGAGGCTCCACAAACCACCCCACAGGCCGCTGGAAGGACGGCGGTAAAGCAGGATGGCGCCTTCGTGGTTGGCCAGCAGTGGCATCAGTGTGCGCCGTTGCGGTAACGCCTTGCGCGGTTTGGGCTCGGGGTAGCGGGTTTCTTCGCCGTGCAGGTGCGCTTCGCAGCCGCGCTGCAACGGGCAGATCAGGCAGCTGGGCTTGCTGCGCGTGCACAGCGTGGCGCCCATGTCCATCATCGCCTGGGTGTAGTGGTTGGCGCGTTGTTGCGGGGTGAAACGCTCGGCGGTGGCCCATAGCTGGTTGGCAACTTTGGGTTCGCCGGGGTAGCCGGCCTGGGCGGTGTAGCGTGCCAGCACGCGCTTGACGTTGCCGTCGAGGATCGGTGCGCGGATGCCCATGCTGATGCTGGCGATCGCGCCGGCAGTCGAGCGGCCGATGCCGGGCAGTTCGGTAAGCTGCTCGACACTGCGCGGGAATTCGCCGCCATGTTGCTCGACGACGACCTTGGCGGCTTTTTGCAGGTTGCGTGCGCGGGTGTAGTAGCCCAGGCCCGTCCACAGGTGCAGCACTTCGTCCTCCGGTGCCTCGGCCAGGGCTTGCACGGTTGGCAGGGCCTGCATGAAGCGGTCGAAGTAGTTGAGCACGGTGCTGACCTGAGTCTGCTGCAACATGATTTCCGACACCCACACGCGGTACGGCGTGATGCCCTGTTGCCAGGGCAGGTCGTGCCGGCCGTGCTCGTCATACCAGTCCAGCACAGCGCTGGAGAACTGCTCGGGGCTCATCGGTTGAACAGCCCCTTGAGCGCGTCTTTCAGTTCCGGGCTCACTTTGTCTCCAAGTTTTTCATCAAGTTTTTCATCGATCTTGTCTTTCAGGCGGTTGCCGGCCAGTTTGGCGGCAACCTTGCCCAGGCCGTTCTGGTCCAGGCGGCAGGCCTTCGCGCCGAGTTCCAGCGGGCCACGGCAGCGCAGGGGCACTTCAACACCCACATAGCGTTCGTTGACCTGGCAAGCCGGGTCCGGCATGGCACGCTGGTCGCCTTCGACGATTACGCCGATGTTGTAGTCCATGCCCAGCACGCGCAGGTCGAGGTCACCATGGCCGTTGACGGTCAGGCCAGGGATGCGCGCCTTGAGGTCCGGGTTGCTGGCGACGCCATTGCGCACCACCAGGCTGCCGCGCAGTTCCTGGAACGGGGTGTCCTTGCCACGTGGCTCGCTGTTCAGCGTCTTGCGATTGAGCGTGGCGATGGCCTGGCACAGCTGCTGTTCCAGGTTGGCATTGACCAGCACGCCGTCGTTGATGGTGAAGTTTGCGCTGCCGTTCAGGGTGTCGACCAGTGCCTTCTGGCTGTTACCGGTGGCTGTCATGTCACTGGTCAGGGTCAGCAGGCCCTTGACCGGTGGTGTCTGCTCCTTGCCTTCGGTCTTGATGAAGTGCTCCACCGGCACCCGCTGGATGTTGGTGCTCACACCCAGCTGTGGCACGGCAGGGCGTACGTCGACCGTGCCCTTGGCTTCGAAGGTGCCGTTGTACAGCTCTCCGCGCAGGGTTTGCAGAGTCAGCAGGCCGCCTTGGCCAACGGCCTTGAGCTGGGCGCCTTCGATCGGCAGCTTGTCCAGGGTCAACGAGCCGAAGGCCAGGTCAGCCTGCAGGTCGAGGGCGCGCAGCCGGTCGATCGGCAGCAGTTTGTCGTCGCTCCAGGCCACTTGCGTTGGGGCGTTGGGCAGTGGTGTGGTGCCGGCACTGGCTACGGCGCTGGCCTCTTGTTGCTTGACCTCGGCCTGGCGCGCAGCGGTGGCGCCCTTGGCCTCTTCGCTCTTGGCCGGCAGGTAGCGGTCGGCGTCGAAGGTGTCGCCCTTAAGCTGCAGGCGCAGGGCTTGTTTGGCGAAATCTTCGACGGCCACGCGGCCGCTGAAGGTGCTGTCGTCCAGCTTCACTGCCAGGTCTTCCAGGGCCAGGCTGCTGGGCGTGCCCTGCAGGCGAGTGACCAACTCCAGCTTGGCGAAGGCGGCCGGATCGTTGGTGGCCGGCAGCGGGCGACCAATGCTTTCAAGGAAGGCGCGCAGGTTGAACTGGGCGATGGACAGGCCGCCGCTCAGCTGGGGTGCCTTGTCCAGATCGCGCAGGTTCAGCTCCCCGAGGGCGCGCAGTTGGTTGGCCGAGACTTTCAGGCCGTTCCACGAGGCGACATTGGCGGCCAGGTCGACCAGCAATTGGCCTTGGGCGGCGAAGGTCACGGTCTTGCCGCCGGTAGGCTCCCCCGAGGTTTCGCCCGACAGGCGCATGTCTTCGAAGTTGTAGCGCTTGAGTTTGCGGTCGAAGCGCAATTCGCCGGCCAACTCGGTACGGGCCTTGATGCTCGGCTGGCTGGCGCTGATGAAGGCACTGGCCTTGAGCGGGATGTTTGCGCCTTCATGGATCGGGCCGGTGCTCAGCTGGATGCTTTCGGCGCTGTAGCTGTGGCCGGTCTTGGCATCGGTGTACTGCACGCGGGCGTTGTTCACGGTCAGGCTGTCGATGTCCAGCTTGATGGCGCGGTCGTTGCTTTCGGCGGTCGCAGGCTTCTGCTCGGCAGGAGCCTGTGCGGATGCATCGGTGCTTGCGCCGTTCTGTGCGGGCAGCGGCTTGCCGATGTCTTCCCAGTTGCCATGGCCCTGTTCGTCACGCGTCAGGGTCAGGTTCAGGCCTTCGACACGTACGTCGCTCATTTGCACTTCGCGGCGCAGCAGCGGCAGCACACGGACCGAAAGCCCGAGCATCTGCAGGTCGGCGAACGGCTCCTTGGGGTTGTTCAAGGTAGCGATGCTGGCTTCGTGCAGCTCCAGGCCCAGCCATGGGAACAGGCTCCAGCCGATGTCACCGTTGAGGGTCAGTTCGATGTGAGCCTTGTCGCGTGCCAGCTGGCGAATCTCGTCTTTGTAGTCGTTGGGATCAAAGAGGTGGGTCAGGGCGAAGCCCAGCGCCACGATGATCAGCAGTAACCCGAGAAGCCCCAGTCCCAGGATTTTGCCGAACGCTTTCATGGGCGAGTCCTTTTAGTCCGTTAGTGAGTTCAGGCGGCAGAGTATAACGCTGTAGCGGTTACCCCTGCTTGTACGACTAGAGATGTAGGAAATTCCTACGCCTGTATCAGATCGTACGGCTTTCGACAGCCTAGTATTGAGCGGGTGCCGGGAACATGACCGTTTCAGTCAGGCAAAATTGAACGATGGCAGATTGCTTTCACGCTGCTTGATGCTGCTACCCTTGCGCCGCTTCGCGAGCACCCTCCCAATAACAAGGATCAGATCCATGACCAGTACTGTCGCGACGGGAACCTCGGCCAGTGCGCCAGGCTTTCTGTCGAAGGAACGCATAATCGCCCGCCCAGGCTTCAACCGCTGGCTGGTTCCGCCAGCCGCCCTGGCCATTCATCTGTGCATCGGTATGGCCTACGGCTTCTCGGTATTCTGGCTGCCTTTGTCGCAAGCCCTTGGGATCACCGCCCCCGTCGCCTGTGCGGCAGACATGGGCTTCATGGCCCGAATGTTCAGCGCCGAATGCGACTGGCCAATCTCGATGCTGAGCTGGATCTACACCCTGTTCTTCGTATTCCTCGGCTGCTCGGCGGCGGTGCTGGGCGGTTGGCTGGAGCACGCCGGCCCGCGCAAGGCTGGCCTGGTCTCGGCCTTGTGCTGGTGCGGCGGCATGCTGCTTTCGGCGATAGGTGTGAAAACCCATCAGCTGTGGCTGATGTGGCTTGGCTCCGGCGTAATCGGCGGTATCGGCCTGGGCCTGGGCTACATCTCGCCGGTATCGACCTTGATCAAGTGGTTCCCGGACAAACGCGGCATGGCCACCGGTATGGCGATCATGGGCTTCGGCGGCGGGGCCATGGTAGGGGCGCCGCTGGCCACCGCGCTTATGGGGCATTTTGGCAATGAGCACGAAGTTGGCGTATGGCAGAGTTTTGTCGCCATGGCGGCGATCTACTTCGTGTTCATGACCGCTGGCGCACTGGCGTATCGCGTACCTCCGACCGGCTGGAAGCCTGAAGGTTGGGCTGCACCGTTGAAGAATGCCAGTAACGCCATGGTCACCGACCGCCACGTGCACGTCAGTGTGGCCTGGAAGACTCCGCAGTTCGCACTGATCTGGCTGGTGCTGTGCCTGAACGTGTCGGCGGGCATCGGCATTATCGGTATGGCTTCGCCGCTGCTGCAGGAAGTGTTCGCCGGTAAATTACTGGGCAACGAACTGACCTTCAGCCAGCTGAGCACTGCGCAGTTGGCGCAAATTGCCGCGATCGCCGCCGGATTTACCGGCCTGCTGAGCCTGTTCAACATTGGCGGCCGGTTCTTCTGGGCATCGTTCTCCGACTACATAGGCCGCAAGAACACCTACTTTGCCTTCTTCGCCTTGGGTGTGGGCTTGTACAGCCTGGTGCCGAACATGGGGCACCTGGGCAACGTGGCACTTTTCGTGGCCGCGTTCTGCATCATTCTGTCGATGTATGGCGGTGGCTTTGCAACGGTGCCGGCCTACCTGGCGGACCTGTTCGGCACGCAGATGGTGGGTGCCATCCATGGTCGCCTGCTGACCGCCTGGGCGGCAGCGGGGGTGCTGGGGCCGGTGCTGATCACCTACCTGCGCGAGTATCAACTGGCGGCAGGTGTGGAGCGGGCAGCGGCTTATGACATGACCTTGTACATTCTCGCGGGTTTGCTGGTGCTGGGCTTTATCTGCAACATGCTGGTGCGCCCGGTGGCCGACAAGCACTTCATGAGTGATGCCGAACTGGCGGCCGAGCGCGCGTTGAGCCATGACAAGGGCGCCGATGGGGCGCGGTCGCTGGAGTGGAAAGCGGCGCCAGGCAGCCTGCCACTGGTGCTGCTGGCCTGGGCGGTGGTGGTTGTGCCGTTGGCCTGGGGTGTCTGGGTGACCTTGCAGAAGACCGCTGTGCTGTTCCATTGATCAGCAGGGGCGCGCGTTGCGCCCCTTTCGCAGATGCAGGAGCGGGCCGTTGTGGTTGTATAGACCTGTAGCGGTATCCAGTCCGCATAAATCCTGGCTTTGCCATATGTCATCCGCGTTTCAAGCTGGCGCGTTCTGGGCCTATAATGAACCCCTTTTCGCCCAATGATTTTGCGGAGCTGGTGATGGTTGAACGTAAGGCTTCCGTCGAGCGCAATACCCTGGAAACCCAGGTCAAGTGCTCGATCAACCTCGATGGCAGTGGCAAGGCCCGATTCGATATCGGTGTGCCCTTCCTTGAACACATGCTGGACCAGATCGCCCGCCATGGGCTGATCGATCTGGATATCGAGTGCAAGGGTGACACGCATATCGACGATCACCATACCGTCGAAGACGTCGGCATCACCCTGGGCATGACATTCGCCCAAGCCATCGGTGACAAGAAAGGTATCTTCCGCTACGGCCACGCCTACGTGCCGCTGGACGAAGCGCTGTCACGCGTGGTCATCGACTTCTCTGGCCGCCCAGGCCTGCAGATGCATGTGCCGTATACCCGTGCCAGCGTTGGCGGCTTCGATGTCGACCTGTTCCAGGAGTTTTTCCAGGGCTTCGTCAACCACGCCCTGGTAACCCTGCACATCGACAACCTGCGTGGTCACAACACCCACCACCAGATCGAAACCGTATTCAAGGCTTTCGGCCGCGCCCTGCGCATGGCCATCACCCTCGACGAGCGTATGGCCGGGCAGATGCCTTCCACCAAAGGGTGCCTGTAAATGCAAACGGTAGCCGTAATCGACTATGGCATGGGTAACCTGCACTCGGTGGCCAAGGCACTTGAGCACGTAGGTGCCGGTAAAGTGCTGGTTACCAGCGATGCCTCAGTGATCCGCGAGGCCGACCGTGTGGTGTTCCCGGGCGTGGGCGCGATTCGCGATTGCATGGCCGAGATCCGCCGCCTGGGCTTCGACAGCCTGGTGCGCGAAGTCAGTCAGGACCGCCCGTTCCTCGGCATCTGCGTCGGTATGCAGGCGCTGCTCGAGCACAGTGAGGAAAACACCGGCGTCGACTGCATCGGCCTGTTCCCTGGCCAGGTGCGCTTTTTCGGCAAAGACCTGCAAGAAGACGGCGAGCACCTGAAGGTGCCGCACATGGGCTGGAACGAAGTCGCCCAGACCATCGATCACCCGCTGTGGCACGACATCCCTGACCGCGCACGTTTCTACTTCGTGCACAGCTACTACATCAATGCCGGCAAACCGGGCCAGGTGGTGGGGCGCGGTCACTATGGCGTCGACTTTGCCGCAGCGCTGGCCGACGGTTCGCGTTTTGCCGTGCAGTTCCACCCGGAGAAGAGCCATACCCATGGCCTGCAGCTGCTGCAGAACTTCATTGCCTGGGACGGGCGCTGGTAAATGAGCAGGTCGAAGACCAAGGCCCCGAGCATCACCCTTGCCCCCGAGCAGGAGCGCGAAGCGCTCGACACCTTGAAGCGCTTCCTCGAAGACCGCTTCGAACTGCAGTTGGGGTCATTCGAGGTGGCCGAGGTCCTCGAGCTGTTCAGCAAAGAAATTGCACCCCATTACTACAACAGGGCGATTGCCGATGTTCAGCTGCACCTCAAGGAGCGGTTCGAGAGCATCGAAAGCGACCTGTGGGCACTCGAGAAGCCCTGAAACCCAACAAATAGACAGGTTCCCAAGATGCTGATTATCCCCGCTATCGATCTGAAGGACGGTGCTTGCGTGCGCCTGCGCCAGGGCCGCATGGAAGACTCTACGGTATTTTCCGACGACCCGGTGAGCATGGCTGCCAAGTGGGTCGAGGGTGGTTGCCGCCGCCTGCACCTGGTCGACCTCAACGGCGCCTTCGAAGGCCAACCGGTCAATGGTGAAGTGGTTACCGCCATCGCCAAACGCTACCCGAACCTGCCGATCCAGATCGGCGGCGGTATCCGTTCGCTGGAAACCATCGAACACTACGTCAAGGCTGGCGTCAGCTACGTGATCATCGGCACCAAGGCCGTCAAGCAGCCCGAGTTCGTCGCTGAGGCGTGCAAAGCCTTCCCGGGCAAGGTCATCGTCGGCCTGGACGCCAAGGACGGCTTCGTCGCCACCGACGGTTGGGCCGAAGTCAGCTCGGTGCAGGTCATCGACCTGGCCAAGCGTTTCGAGGCCGATGGCGTCTCGGCGATCGTCTACACCGACATCGCCAAGGACGGCATGATGCAGGGCTGCAACGTGCCCTTCACCAAGGCACTGGCTGAAGCCACCCGTATCCCGGTGATCGCTTCGGGTGGCATTCACAACCTGGGCGACATCAAGGCCCTGCTGGACGCCAAGGCCCCGGGCATCATCGGCGCCATCACTGGCCGTGCCATCTACGAAGGCACCCTGGATGTCGCTGAGGCCCAGGCCTTCTGTGACAACTACCAAGGCTGAGGACTGAACCATGGCACTGGCCAAGCGCATTATCCCTTGCCTGGACGTGGACAACGGCCGGGTGGTCAAGGGCGTCAAGTTCGAGAACATCCGTGACGCCGGCGACCCGGTGGAAATCGCCCGTCGCTACGACGAGCAAGGTGCCGACGAAATCACCTTTCTCGACATCACCGCCAGCGTCGATGGCCGCGACACTACTCTGCATACCGTCGAGCGCATGGCCAGCCAGGTGTTCATCCCGCTGACGGTAGGGGGTGGCGTGCGTACCGTGCAGGACATCCGCAACCTGCTCAACGCCGGTGCCGACAAGGTCTCGATCAACACCGCCGCGGTGTTCAACCCAGAGTTTGTCGGCGAGGCGGCGGACCGATTCGGTTCGCAGTGCATCGTTGTCGCCATCGATGCCAAGAAAGTGTCCGGGCCAGGTGAAGTGCCGCGCTGGGAGATTTTCACTCACGGCGGGCGCAAGCCGACCGGGCTGGATGCAGTCGAGTGGGCGAAGAAGATGGAAGGCCTGGGCGCTGGCGAGATCCTGCTGACCAGCATGGACCAGGACGGCATGAAGAACGGCTTCGACCTGGGGGTCACCCGCGCTATCAGTGATGCGCTGGGCATTCCGGTGATTGCCTCGGGGGGTGTGGGTAACCTGCAGCACCTGGCAGACGGCATTCTGGAAGGGCACGCCAGCGCGGTGCTGGCAGCCAGCATCTTCCACTTTGGCGAATACACCGTGCCTGAGGCCAAGGCCTATATGGCTTCGCGCGGAATCGTCGTTCGCTGATCCATTGATCGGGGCTGCTTTGCAGCCCTTCGCGGGCACGCCCGCTCCCACAGAGATCTCAGCAAACCTGTTGGAGCGGGCGTGCCCGCGAAGGGCCGCGAAGCGGCCCCAATTGCCTCAGCCGAGGGTCTTGCCGAGCAGCGCGTGGTAAAGCTCGGTATCCCCGAGAATCCCCACTACCTTGTCGTTATCCTGCAGCACCAGCTTGTTGCCGGTTTGATAACGAATCTGCAGCGCATCACGCATGCCGATGTCGGCGTGCACCACGGTCGGCCTGCGTTCCAGCAGCTCCACATCTTGCCCCGGTGCCCATTTCTGCATGTCCAGACCGTTCTGGCCCTGGCGTGCACGCTTGAGCGCGCCGCCTTCGCCAAGGTCCAGCCACGAATCGATACCTGGATCCAGGCACACCGAGCCATTGACCCGTTTGCAGTTGTCCAGGCTGCGCATCAGGCTGCGGCCGCACAGCACGTTCAGCGGGTTGGTATGGGCGACGAAGGTGCGCACGTATTCGTCGGCCGGGTTCAGCACGATCTCCTCCGGCTTGCTGTACTGGATGATCCGCCCGTCTTTCATGATCGCAATGCGGGTACCCAGTTTCAGCGCCTCGTCCAGGTCGTGGCTGACGAACACGATGGTTTTGCTCAACTTGGCCTGCAGGCCAAGCAGCTCATCTTGCAGGCCTTGGCGGATCAGTGGATCCAGGGCCGAGAACGGTTCGTCCATCAGCAAGATGTCGGCATCCATCGCCAGCGCCCGGGCCAGGCCCACGCGCTGTTGCATGCCGCCAGAAAGCTCATCCGGCCTCTTGTTGCGCCACTGGGTCAGGCCCACCAGCTCGAGCTTCTCGTCGACCAGCTTGCGCCGTTCCTTTTCCGGACGACCCTGCATTTCCAGGCCAAAGCTGATGTTCTCGCGCACCGTCAGCCAGGGCATCAGGGCAAACTTCTGGAACACCATGGCAATGCGCTTGGTACGCATCATCTTCAGCTCGGCCGCGGAGCAGTTGGCAATGTCGATGTGCTTGCCTTCGTGCTCGACGAACAACTTGCCGCGGCTGACGGTGTTGAGGCCGTTGATGCAGCGCAGCAGGCTCGACTTGCCCGAGCCGGACAAGCCCATCAGCACGCAGATCTCGCCTTTGTTGATATCGAGGTTGGCCTTTTCGACACCCACCACCAGGCCGGTCTGCTTGAGGATCTGCTCGCGGGTCTGGCCTTGGTCCAGCAGCGCCAGTGCCTCGCGCGGCTTGTTGGAGAAGATGACGTCGACGTCTTCGAAACGAATGATGCTCATGCCTCACCCCTTACCGGCAGTTCCGGTTGCTTGCAGATACGGTCGAGCATGATTGCCAGCAGCACGATCGCCAGGCCCGCTTCGAAGCCCAGGGAGATATCGGCGGTGTTCAGTGCGTTGACCACAGGTTTGCCCAGGCCGTCAGCGCCGACCAGAGCGGCAATTACTACCATCGACAGCGACAGCATGATGCATTGAGTGACACCGGCGGCGATGCTTGGCATCGCGTGCGGCAGTTCGATACGGGTAAGCAGCTGGCGACGCGAGCAGCCAAAGGCCTTGCCGGCGTCCATCAACTCTTGCGGCACGTCGCAGATACCCAGGTAGGTCAGGCGGATGGGCGCGGCAATGGCGAACACCACGGTGGAGATCAGCCCCGGTACCACGCCCAGGCCGAACAGGGTCAGGGTAGGGATCAGGTAAACGAAGGTGGGTACCGTCTGCATCAGGTCGAGCACTGGGCGCATGGCGGTATAGAACATCGGTTTGTGAGCGGCGAGGATGCCCAGTGGCACGCCGATCAACACACACACCACCGTGGCGAAGGTGACCTGCGCCAGGGTTTCCATGGTTTCCTGCCAGTAACCCAGGTTGAGGATCAGCAGGAACGACAGGGCAACGAACGCGGTCAGCGCCCACTTGCGCTGGATCAGGTGCGCCAGGGCGGCGAACAGGGCGATGAGAACGAGCGGGTTGAACCAGGTAAGGGTATTGGTGACCCCGTAGATCATGAACTCCAGGCCTTGCGCGATGGCGTCGAAGTAATTCGCGCCATGCTGGGTCAGCCATTCGACGAACGACGCGATGTACTGGCCCAAGGGTATTTTCTGATCGATAAGCATGATAGCGAGCTTCCACCTGCATAGATTGAAATCAACCCGAGGCAGGCACGGTCCTGCCCCGAGGTAGCGCTACTGCGTAGTTCGTTATTGCGTAAGCTTGGCCTTGGCCGCCTCCAGGCCGGGTTTGCCATCAAAGGTGGTAACGCCGGCCAGCCAGGCATCCAGCTTGCCTGGGTTGTCCTTGATCCATTTCCTGGCGGCGGCTTCGGGTTTCATCTTGTCGTCCAGGACATAGCCCATCATGGTGCTTTCATCCTTGAGCTCGAACGACAGGTTTTTAAGCAGTTGGCCAACGTTGCTGCATTCCTGCGTATACCCCTTGCGGGTGTTCGTCAGCACGGTGGCCTTGCCGAAGTCAGGGCCGAAGAATTCGTCCCCGCCGGTCAGGTACTGCATCTTGAAGCGGGTGTTCATCGGGTGTGGTTCCCAGCCCAGGAACACCATTGCCTCGCCGCGTTTCTGCGCGCGGTCAACCTGCGACAGCATGCCCGCCTCGCTGGACTGCACGATCTTGAAACCGGCGTCCTTCAAGCCAAAGGCGTTCTTGTCGATCATGCTCTGGATGGTGCGGTTGCCGTCGTTACCCGGTTCTATGCCGTAGATCTTGCCGTTCAGTTCCTTCTTGAACTTGGGGATGTCGCTGAAATCCTTCAGGCCCTTGTCATACAGCGCCTGGGGGACTGCCAGGGTGTACTTGGCGTTTTCCAGGTTGGCGCGCACGGTTTCTACCGTGCCGGCATCGCGGTACTGCTTGATGTCGTTTTCCATGGTCGGCATCCAGTTGCCGAGAAACACGTCCAGGTCCTTGCCGGTGGCCAGCGACTTGTAGGTCACCGGTACCGAGATCATGGTGGTGTGGGTCTTGTAACCCAGGGCTTCGAGCACAACGCTGGTGGTCGCGGTCGTGACTGTGATGTCGGTCCAGCCGACATCGGAGAAGCGTACAGTCTGACACTGCTCGGGTTCGGCTGCCTGGGCCAGCAATGGCGCGGACAGCAGCGCAACCAGCAACAGCGAGGGTGAACCTTTCATGGATGGACTCCTGAGATATTGTCTTCGGGTTCGCGTGGGTCGCCGGGCTTTCTGAGGGTCCGGTCGACCAGGCCTGCAGAGGGCAGGATGCGTGGCCGTGCTTTACGAGTCGCTTTCGATAATCCTCCAGCGCCGGGCAATCGCCTACTGGTGGGGTCGTATCCAGTACGGAACGGGTCGTATCCAGTATGGGCGATGTCGCTTATGGATTTTTCCACCCCCTCACACGCATTTTTGCGTCACCAGGCCGCTGGAAAACGGCGTGGTGGGTACAGTGCCTTGGCTGAAAACAGCGCGGCGCTGCTGGACAAAAGTACGTCGGTTGCAGACGGCGAGGTGGGCGGTAAAAGCCCGATGATGCTGGCATTCAAGGCGGCCCGCTGTTTGAGCCTAGCAGCTACCCCGCCCTGCGCATGGCGCGCAGAGACAAGCCCAGCAAGAGGTGATTCGACAATGGCCATCAGCGTGTTCGACCTGTTCAAGATCGGTGTCGGGCCCTCCAGCTCCCACACCGTCGGCCCCATGCGTGCTGGCGCCCTGTTCGTACAGGGCCTGCGAGAACGCGGCGAGCTGGAACGTGTAAAACGGATCGAAGTGCGCCTGTATGGCTCGCTGTCGGCCACCGGTATCGGTCATGGCACCGACAACGCCACCATCATGGGCCTGATGGGCGAGTGGCCTGACGCCATTGACCCGACCCAGATCGTGCCGCGTATCGCCGACCTGCGCGAAACCAACACCCTGCAACTGGATAGCCGCTTGCCCATCGAGTTCGTCTGGGCCCGCGACATGCTGCTGCTGGACGAGAACCTGCCGTATCACCCCAACGCCATGACCCTGATTGCCGAAGGCGAGCAGGGCGAGTTGCACCGCGACACCTATTACTCCGTGGGCGGCGGCTTTGTGGTCGATGCAGCCCAAGCCGCCAGCGGTGTGCTGGATGCTGACCAGACGGTGCTGCCGTACGACTTCAACAGCGCCGCCGAACTGCTGCGCCTGTGCAAGCAAAACGACCTCAGCGTGTCGCAATTGATGATGGCCAACGAGAAGGTCTGGCGCAGCGAGGAAGAAATTCGCGCTGGCCTGCACAAGCTCTGGGAGGCCATGCAGGAATGCGTCAACAACGGCCTCAAGTACGAGGGCACGCTACCCGGCGGGCTTAACGTGCGCCGCCGCGCCGCCAAGCTGCACCGCAGCCTGCAGGAAATCGGCAAGCCCAACGTGATCGGCTCGACCATGAGTGCCATGGAATGGGTCAACCTGTTCGCCTTGGCGGTCAATGAAGAAAACGCCGCCGGTGGGCGCATGGTGACCGCGCCTACCAACGGCGCGGCGGGTATCATCCCGGCGGTGCTGCATTACTACATGCGATTCAGCGATGCGGTTGATGAATCCAGCGTTGTCGATTACTTCCTGGCCGCCGCCGCCGTGGGCATCCTGTGCAAGAAGAACGCCTCGATCTCTGGTGCCGAAGTGGGCTGCCAGGGGGAAGTCGGCTCGGCCTGCGCGATGGCAGCAGCGGGCCTTGCCGAAGTGCTTGGTGCCACCCCGCCACAGGTTGAGAACGCCGCTGAAATTGCCCTGGAACACAACCTTGGCCTGACCTGCGACCCGGTTGGCGGGTTGGTGCAAGTGCCCTGCATCGAGCGCAACGCAATTGCTGCGGTGAAGGCCATCAACGCGGTGCAGATGGCGTTGCGTGGTGATGGTGAGCACTTCATTTCCCTCGACCAGGTAATTCGCACCATGCGTGATACCGGGGCCGATATGCACGACAAGTACAAAGAGACCTCGCGCGGCGGCCTGGCGGTCAGCGCTATCGAGTGCTGATTTGCAGATCTGATCTCCAGGGCATCTTCGCGGGCAAGCCCGCTCCTACAGGAACTGTGCAATCCCTGTAGGAGCGGGCTTGCCCGCGAAGATGTCCTTGAGGCTGTTGCAGGTGCAGCACAGCCGGCAATGCCTCTTTATGGTGCGATGATGGGCGCCCCGCCTACCGATCGTCGGATGTCGCGATCAGTGTTGGCGTTGTCGGTGACACTTAAGGGTGTCGCTTCTGGGAAACCCACGCGGCGCGTGTCACTAAACTGCTCAACCGTTACAGGCAACGCGCTAGCTCGCCTGTTCTGGACGATTGGCCAACACGTTGCAAGTACTTGAAATGCCCAATAAAGGCGTCGTTTTCAGGTTTTTTTGGATGGCCGTTCAAGTTTAGGCACGGCGTTTGCGTTGAGATTGGCAAGCCTACCCCCGGAAAATGACCGAGGGGTCATAACAAGAAGTAAGTGCCCGCCTGAGGCACACCCTGCATTTGTGTGAGGAGAAATCGCGATGACGTCGTACAACTCCGGGAATCCAACCCAGAACCGCACAACACCCCAGTCCATCGGGTTTCTTCTATTGGACAATTTCACCCTGATTTCCCTGGCCTCGGCAGTCGAGCCGCTGCGTATGGCCAACCAGCTGTCTGGCCGCGAGCTGTATCGCTGGCACACGCTGACGGTCGATGGCGGTCAGGTGTGGGCCAGCGATGGCCTGCAAATCACACCGGATGCCGCAATCAGCAATGCTCCGCCCATCGACACCGTGATTGTCTGTGGTGGTGTTGGCATCCAGCGTTCCGTCACCCGTGAGCACGTCACCTGGTTGCAAGCCCAGGCCCGTCAGTCGCGCAGGTTGGGCGCCGTGTGCACCGGCAGTTGGGCACTGGCCTGCGCTGGCCTGCTCGATGGCTTCGATTGCAGCGTGCACTGGGAATGCCTGGCCGCAATGCAGGAAGCCTTCCCGCGGGTGAACATGAGCACCCGTCTGTTCACCCTTGACCGCAACCGCTTCACCAGCTCCGGTGGCACCGCGCCGCTGGACATGATGCTGCACCTGATCAGCCGTGATCACGGCCGCGAGCTGTCGGCGGCGATCTCCGAGATGTTCGTCTACGAGCGTATTCGCAACGAGCAGGACCACCAGCGTGTGCCGCTCAAGCACATGCTTGGCACCAACCAGCCGAAGTTGCAGGAAATCGTCGCGCTGATGGAGGCCAATCTGGAGGAACCGATCGACCTGGACGAACTGGCGGTGTATGTGTCGGTTTCGCGACGCCAGCTGGAGCGCCTGTTCCAGAAGTACCTGCACTGCTCGCCGTCGCGCTACTACCTGAAGTTGCGCCTGATCCGTGCGCGGCAGTTGCTGAAGCAGACGCCGATGTCGATCATCGAAGTGGCATCGGTGTGCGGCTTCGTGTCGACCCCGCACTTCTCCAAGTGCTATCGCGAGTACTTTGGCATTCCGCCGCGTGACGAGCGCGTGGGCTCCAACACCGCGCAGCAGGTGGCCATGATGCCGATTCCGCAGGCCATGACCCTGTCGCCGCACAGCGGGCCGATGGCGGCCCTGAGCCAGGCGCGCAACGAGTCGACATTTGCCAGTGTAAGGCTCTGATACCGCGCCGGCCTCTTCGCGGGCACGCCCGCTCCCACAGGTCACCCGCTGAGCTTGAGCCAGCGGTGATCTGTGGGAGCGGGCTTGTCCCGCGAAGGGGCTGGTCCTGGGTAAAAGAATTACGCGCGTTTGTTGAACTGCGCCAACGCTGGCAACAGTTGCTTGTCGATGGCCTGGCGCACTGCCGGCAGGATCGTCGCACTACCGGTGTACATCTGCTCCACCATCCCCTTCAGCGCCCGCGCATTGGGCTCGGTCAGCCCACGAACCACCGCTTCACACGCCTGTTCGGCACTGGCCCCGGCAGGAATATCGAAACCGCGCGCGCGCAGGTGGCCGGCGAGGTCGTCCTGATCAATCAAATCCGCATGCATCATGGCTGTTGTCCCTTTTATCGCTAAGAGAGTGCTGCTGTGATTTACGACCGATTCTGTGACGTGCGCGACAGCCTCGCAAGGACAGAATGTCGCCATGGCTGCTTTGGCTAAGAACAGGTCGTTTACGACTAAATCCCCTGCCAGGCAAGCACGCACACTGAAGCCATTCACGGTACAGAGGGTTTGGTCACCCTCGCTCACACGCAGTGGATGTTGCTCGCTCTTGGCCCCGGTAGCTCACGGCTTTCCGGGGTTATTTTTTTGCAACTGTTATTTATGTCAGTTGTTGGGAATCGATGCCCGTGGTCCAGTAAAGCTCCGATATCTGGAGCATGAACATGAACCGGAAACAATTGAAATTCTGCTTGCTAGGTGCTGTGTTTCTTTTTGGAGGATGCACCGCTTCGGACCCTACAAGCTATCTCGACAGTTCGGCGGATACGCTGTTTCAGATCAAGCCAGTCCAGAACCTCGCCGCCCTTGAGCGGCAATCGGGTACTGACCAGTATTTGAAGATTTTGTTGAGTGTGGCAGAAGACGCTGAAGTTAAGGAAGTGCAGGTCAATCCTGGGCTTGTATCGAAAGATACGGCGATGCTATCAATGCCTCTTACTGACGGCCGAACGGTGAGTTTCAAGTTGTCAAGAAGCGATAGTGTTGCTTCGGGAATGGTAGGGTGGGTTGGCGATTTGCCTTCCAATCGCAGACAACTCTACCCCTCATCTGCGGAAATCGATATGGATCCGCTCAACTGGGTTTCGTTAGTGAGTGACGGCAACCTGGTCGTTGGGGATGTCCGGGTGGATGGGCAGCTCTACCGGTTAACGGCGGTTGGCAAAGGCCAGCAAGTTTTGGTCAAGGTGGATGAATCAAAATTACCACCAGAAGCAGCGCCGATAGCTGTTCCTGTGCAAGCGCAGGCAAAAACCAAGTCACTCAGTACGTCTCAGTCGCCAAAAAGCACTATTAGGGTGCTATTCGTTACAACCCAGCAGTCGAGGGCCACGTTTCCGAATTACAAGCTCGAATTGGCTCAGGCGTTACAGAACGCCAACCAATACTTGATCAATAGTAAAGTCGATGCCGTGTACGAGCTGTCGAATATTTACGACTCTGACTACGATGAAACAGGCAAAGAACCCAGTACTCAGCTTAATGATATGATAGCCGATAGACCATTAGGGGCGAAAATTCATATCGAACGTGAAAAAGTGCGCGCCGATCTGGTATCTATGCTTTCTACGTATAGTATTTACTGCGGTATAGCGAAGATGCCAGCGTACAGGGAGACGGCTTTCTCGTCCATTAGTTGCTTTGGTGCGTTAGGCCACGAATTAGGGCATAACATGGGGGCTATGCATAGTGACGAGTTTCCCGATAAGGACATACCCGCTTACGCTTATGGGTACAAGCATACATCGCCAAATTTTCATACGCAGATGCGAACGTCGCATGGCGCCATCCCCTATCATTCAAACCCGCGGTTGCAGTATCAAGGGGTTCCTATGGGTACGGTAGATAAAAATGATGTGGCGCGGACTTTCAATGAAAATCGGGACACTGTTGCCAATTTTTATCCGGACCCTGCTCATCGCGTTCGTTTGTGGTTGTACGGGTCGAACCGGGGTTGCTTCATTGATTTGAAGCCGGGTGAACAAGCCTTGCTCTCATGGTATACAGAATGCAAGGATAATGATGTCGACCCCGTACGGGTTGAGGTAAAAGACTTCTACAGTGGTTCGACCCCGAGAAAATTATGCTTCGCCAACATTTTGTACACGGTAAAGAGCTGCTATACGGGAAGTAACTTTTCTGGGGATTTCGTCATCACGAGTGTACATTCTGGCGGTGGTAAACCAGAAGGGTTCACATTTACAAGAAGGCTGATAGGGCCAGTCTATAGAGTTTCATACGAGTGATCGTCATGGTTGTCCGCTTCTGTTCTGTCTGATAGTTGCGAGTGAAGGCGCCAGGGTGCTTCGTATCTATGGAGACCGTGGCGCCGGCTCCCTGATCATTCAAGAAGGAAGTTTTAGGGTGCGCCCGATGTATTGCGGCGCCGGCGCCCCCTCCTGTTGCTCTACCAAGTGGTTCAATTGGCAAACAGTCGTGTGCCCAAAAGGCGCTGACTGCGGCCCCGCCAGGTCCACGTGCAGTAACATCTGCTCGCTTGCCGCCAGCACCTCGTCGAACCCTGCCCGGTGCAGGCTGTGATACACGTGAAGACGCTTGCGATCAAAGCCGATGATCTGCGTCTGCACCCATACCTCGGTACCCAGCTTCACCTCGTGCAAATAATTGATATGCGCCTCCAGCGTGAACAGTGAATTACCGCTTTGCCCGCGGCTGTCGGCGTCCAGGCCAATGCGCTCCATCAGGGCATCGGTCGCGTAGCTGAAGATCAGCAGGTAGAAGGCATCGCGCAGGTGCCCGTTGTAATCGACCCAGTCCTCCTGGACCGTGGTGCGGTAGGTGATCAGAGCGGGCATCGTGGCCTCCTTAATCGCTGAATGACAGGCCGTGGCTGGCCTTGCTGGTTTTCACCGCTTCCAGTACCGCCAGCAGGGTGTCGTCACGGTAGCGCTCCAGTGCAGCGATACTGCGCTCGCCCTGTTGCTCAGCGGTACCGTTCACCACATCGTCGATCAGCTTGTCGGTCAGTTCCGGTGCTGGCAGGTACGTCCAGGGCAGCTTCAGGGCTGGGCCGAACTGCGACATGAAGTGGCGCATGCCGGCATCGCCGCCGGCCAGGGTGTAGGTCAGAAACGTGCCCATGAACGACCAGCGCAAGCCTGCGCCAAAGCGAATCGCGTCGTCGATTTCGCCCGTGGTGGCAACGCCGTCGTTGACCAGGTGCAAGGCCTCGCGCCAGAGCGCTTCGAGCAGGCGGTCGGCGATGAAGCCTGGCACTTCCTTGCGCACATGCAGCGGGCGCATGCCGAGTGCGGTGTAGATGGTTTTGGCAGCTTCAATGGCCTCGGGTGAGGTGCGGCTACCGCCGACGATCTCCACCAGCGGCAGCAGGTACACTGGGTTGAACGGGTGGCCGACGACGCAGCGTTCAGGGTGAGTCGACGACTCGTAGAACTCGCTGGGC
This sequence comes from Pseudomonas sp. yb_5, assembly GCF_043103865.1. Classification (NCBI taxonomy): domain Bacteria; kingdom Pseudomonadati; phylum Pseudomonadota; class Gammaproteobacteria; order Pseudomonadales; family Pseudomonadaceae; genus Pseudomonas; species Pseudomonas sp. yb_5. The sequence continues at coordinate 20,330 of NZ_JBICKE010000082.1, read as the reverse complement.
AACAGGCCCGAAGTGCTTGAGCCGATGACTGCGTCAGGCTTGGCTGCGGCGCTGATTTTTGCGTGCAGGTCGAGCTTGAGGTCCAGGCGCTCTGGTGCGCTTTCCTGGATGAAATCGGCGTTGCGTACGCATTCCTCGATGGTCGCCACGAACTTCAGGCGGTCTTGCGATGCGCCAGGGGCCAGGCCTTGTTTTTCCAGTGCCGGCCAGGCGTTGGCGACACGTTTGCGCAGTGCCTGTTCGGTGCCGGGCGCCGGGTCCCAGGCCACCACGTCCAGGCCATGGGCAAGGGCGCGGGCGACCCAGCCGCTGCCGATCACGCCGCTACCCAGGGCGGCGAAGGTTTTGATTTCAGTGATAAAGGGCATAGCTAGTCCTCAGGGTAAAACACAGTCATCAGGGTTCATGGCTAACCCTGTGGGAGCGGGCATGCCCGCGAGCACCGGCGCGGGCGGTGCCATCCATCGCGTTGCCTGCTTCGCGGGCACGCCCGCCCCCACAGGGTCTTCGGCGCATTTGCCATCGTTTAAAGGATCAGCGGCGCTTGAGGTTCATTTTTTCCCGGCCTTCTGCCGGGCTGAGCACGCGGCCACCCATGCGGGTGATGATCTCGCTGGCGCGTTCCACCAGTTGGCCATTGCTGGCCAGCACGCCACGGTCCAGATACAAGTTGTCTTCCAGGCCCACCCGCACATTGCCGCCGAGCAACACGGCCTGCGCGGCCATGGGCATCTGCATGCGGCCGATGCCGAAGCCGGCCCAGGTGACGTTGGCAGGCAGGTTGTCGACCATGGCCTTCATGGTGGTGGTGTCGGCCGGTGCGCCCCACGGGATGCCCAGGCACAGCTGGAACAACGGGTCTTCGAGCAGGCCTTCCTTCATCATTTGCTTGGCGAACCACAGGTGGCCGGTGTCGAAGATTTCCAGCTCGGCCTTCACCCCCAGTTCGGTAATGCGCTTGGCGCCGGCGCGCAGTTGGGCCGGGGTGGACACGTAGATCGAGTTGCCGTCACCGAAATTGAGGGTGCCGCAATCGAGGGTGCAGATTTCCGGCAACAGTGCTTCGACATGGGCCAGGCGCTCCAGCGGGCCGATCAGGTCGGTGCCCGGGCCGAACGCCAGCGGCGTTTCACCCGGGCCGATTTCCAGGTCGCCGCCCATACCGGCGGTGAGGTTGACGATGATGTCCACGTCGGCTTCGCGGATACGCTCCATGACTTCGCGGTACAGCGCCACATCGCGGCTGAAACGGCCGGTCTGCGGGTCGCGGACGTGGCAGTGGACCACGGTGGCACCTGCTTTGGCGGCTTCCACGGCGGCTTCGGCGATCTGCTTGGGGGTAACCGGGACCAGGTGGCTTTTCGAGGCGGTGTCGCCTGCGCCGGTAAGGGCGCAGGTGATGATGACGTCGTGGTTCATGGTGCAGTTCCTTGTGATGTCGGTGTTGGCTTTTTCGCGGGCATGCCCGCTCCCACAGGATCAATGTGATCCCGAGTGTGGCGCTTTACCTGTGGGAGCGGGCTTGCCCGCGAAAGGGCACTGTCAGTTGGCGGTAAGCTTGAGGTTGTCCGCAGCCGGCTTGCCATCGAAGGTGGTCACACCCTCAAGCCAGCGGGCCTTGTCCTCTGGGTGGTCCTTGAGCCACTGGCGGGCTGATTCCAGCGCGTCCTTGTGGTCGAGCAGTGGCTGCATCATGCGGCTCTCGTCCTCGGCGCTGAACTTCAGGTTGGCCAGCAGGCGGTGGGCATTGGGGCAGCGTTCGGCGTAGTCCGGCGCCGTCACCGTCCACACCGTCGCACGGCCCTCGTCAGGGCCGAGCGCATCCTGGCTGTCACCCAGGTAGGCCATGTCGATGTTCACGTTCATCGGGTGCGGCGCCCAGCCGAAGAACACCACGGCCTCCTTGCGCCGCACCGCGCGGTCGACGGCGGCGAGCATGCCGGCCTCGCTGGACTCGACCAGCTGGAACTTGCCCAGGTCGAACTGGTTCTTGGTGATCATTGCCTTGATCTGCGTGTTGGCGCCGGAACCCGGTTCGATGCCATAGATCTTGCCGCCCAGCTCTTTCTCGAACTTGTGGATGTCGGCGAAGGTCTTCAAGCCCTTGTCGTAGAGGTATTTCGGCACGGCCAAGGTGGCGCGCGCGTCCTCCAGGCTTGGCTTGTCCAACACTTTGACCTGGTTGGCATCGACGAACGGGGTGATGGTCTGGGTCATGATCGGGTTCCAGTAACCCAGGAACATGTCCAGGCGTTTGTCGCGTATGCCGGCGAAGATGATCTGTTGCGAGGCACTGGTCTGTTTGGTCTGGTACCCCAGGCCGTCGAGCAGTACCTGGGCCATGGCGCTGGTGGCAATGACGTCGGTCCAGTTGACCACGCCAAGGCGCACGTTTTTGCAGGCGGCGGGCTCGGCGGCGAAAAGCGGGGTGGCGACGATGCTGCTCAGGGCAAGGGGCAACAGGCTGCGGCGGATCAAGCTGTGCATGGTGGCTCTCCATCGGCAGTGCATATTGTTATTGAGGGCGGCCTCTGCGGACCGTGTGAATACGCTACGCTGGCGCCACCTTGCCCAAGCGCACGCTAGCGACAGGAATTAGCACCGGGGCGACCAGTTTTCTGTGGAGGAGGGGATGATGGAGACGATAGCCTTTCTGTTGGTGCCCGGCTTTTCCGCCATGGGGTTCATTTCGGCGGTGGAGCCACTGCGGGTTGCCAATCGTTTTGGTGGGCAGTTGTATCGGTGGCAGGTGCTTAGCCTGGACGGTGAGGCGGTGCTGGCGAGCAATGGCATGTCGATCAATGCCGATGCCGCCCTGGGGGAGGGGGAGCCAGCCAACATTCTGCTGGTGGTTGCGGGCTTCGAACCGCTGGCCAATGTCGCACCCAAACTGCTGCATGCGCTGCGCCGGCTCAACCACGAAGCGGTCATGCTCGGTGGCATCGACACGGGCGCGATGGTGCTGGCCGAGGCAGGGCTGCTCGAGGGCTACCGGGCGACACTGCATTGGGAGGCCCTTGAGGCATTCAAGGAGCGCTATCCAGGCCTTCAAGCCACCCAGGAGCTGTTCGAGATCGACCGCAGCCGCATCACCTGTGCCGGCGGAACGGCCTCGATCGATCTGATGCTGTACTTGATTGCCCAGTCCCACGGCAGCGAACTGGCGGTCAAGGTGTCCGAGCAGTTCGTGCTGGGTCGTATCCGTCAGCGCCAGGACCACCAGCGCATGCAGATCGGTGCGCGTTATGGCATCAGCAACAAGAAGCTGATCCATGCCATTGGCGAAATGGAAAAACACATCGAACCACCGCTGAGCACGCTGGATCTGGCTGCCGCGATCAAGGTGACCAGGCGTCAACTGGAGCGTTTGTTTCGCATGCACCTTGATGCAACACCGAGCAGTTTCTATCTCGCGTTACGGCTGGACAAGGCGCGCCAGTTGCTGGCCCAGACCGACATGTCGGTGACTGAGATCAGCCTTGCGTGTGGGTTTGAACTGCCTTCGTATTTCACGCGGCGCTACAAGCTGAGGTTTGGGCGGTGCCCGCGGGAGGAACGTAGGCCTGGCGCTGCAAAGTGAGCTTCAATCCAGCTCGCGCTCGAGAATCGCCCTCAGTTTTTCGCGGTTCCTCGCTTGCAGGTCCTTGCGAAGCGGGGCGAAGCCCGCTGCATTGAAGCGTGCACCCAGATGGTCGAATATCAGGTTCAACTTTCTGGTGGGCTCGATCGGGTCGGTAATGCAGTAGGCATAAAACAGGATTGCAACCGGGACTTGGTCCCCTTCATGGTCCATTTCGATACTGAGATGTGAAGAGGCGTTCATGACGGTGAAGGTACGCGTACCTGCCGACTGCAGAGCGGCTTGAACATTTTCGTCGAGGCTCTTGAACCAAGGCCCTTTCTCGCGGGGCGGGGGTAGATAGCCACTGTAAACATCGCTTAATGCAAGCAAGTGCGGCTCATACACGATGGTTTTATGAGTATGTTCGAACAGGGTGAATTTCAGTGATTGCAAGGTGGCGAGAGCGACAGTGAACCATTGCTGAGGCTGGGTTTCCATCGAGTATTTTTCATTGGCCACTGCTTGTGAATAACGCAGGCATAGCTGCAAATCTTCCCATGTATCGAGTGTCAGCCAGGGCGCAGGCTTGATGCTTAGCCGCTCCTCGAATATTCGGGTGTCCAGGCTCGTATCGTCCATGTGGCATTGCTCCTTGATGGATGCAGATGACCAGAACCGGGTACCAGCGCGCGCGGGTACCCGGCCTCGCTAATCAGATAGCGAGAAACGCGCCGAGGTCGCCTTTGATCTTCTCATTCACAAGGTCACGTGCAGCGTCGAAGTGACGAACGCTGAACGTGCCTTGTTGCGAAGCGCGATAAACGCGGGTAGAGGTTTTGTCGACCTTGCGGGTCAGGGCGCCTTCACGCTCGACTTTCGAGTCGTAGCTGGCCTGGAAGCTGGTCATGTGCATCGCGGGCAGGCCTTGTGGCGTCATTTCGCACTGGGCGACCACGAAGTTGCTCGATTTGCCGGTTTCGCTATGGCTGTGCTTTTCCAGGTGCGCCTTGACTTCCGGTTTCTGCACGACAATTTGCAGAACACGCCGGGCGCAGGCGGCGCGACGAGGGTCCGCGGAGACGCTGATGGTGACGGACTTGGTGATCAGCTCTGCCAGGGTCAGGTTGTCCTCATCAATGGCATCTTCGGCATGTGCAGCACCTGTCATGGTCCAGCCGAACTTGATCAGGCCATCGTTGTAGAAGTTGTACCACTCGCGCTGCTGGGTTTCCTTGTCGAACTTCTTGTTGGCCAGTTCGGTCATCAAGCGCATGCCGGCCAGGATGTCTTCCGCAATGTTGGCAGGCACATTGTCAGCGAAGATGCAGATGGTCTGGCCGGTAGCGGCTACGCGCTCTTGACCCTCTTTGCGGATTTTTTCCATTTCAACTTTGATGTCAGCCACTTTGTAATTCCTTGATAGTTGTGAGTTCCAAGACGCACATGGGGAGCACGTGGTCTGAGGGCACTATCGAGCAATCAAGCAGGGGGCATCAGCGGCATGTTGTTCCTCTGGAGCTGATCCTTCACTCGCGCGAGCTGATCAATCTTCGGGTGCCAGCTCTTCACTGTTTTGCAGGCCCAGGCTGCGCAAGTACTCCGCTCGCTCATCGCTGCGCTGTGCAATGCAGCTGTTCCAGGCGATCTGGTAGGCCTTGCTGCCTGGTTGTTCAGCATGGGTTTCGACCTTGCAGTCTGCATCGCGCAGTTGGCTCCAGACTTGCTCGGCTGCGTCAATTCGCGACATCAGGCCAGCCTCGTCGCCAAACTGATCACGCATGCGCTCGATCAGGTCGTCGTAGGCCGACTGCAGTTCACGCTCGGCGATCTGCTTGTTGAATGCTGCGCAGGCGAAGGTCTGCTGGTCGGTCTCCACATTGTCGCAAGGTGTGCTTTCTTCCTCGCTGGCCTGGGCACCGCTCACGATGGCCAGCAGCACCAGCCATGCCATTGATTTCATCCGTTTTCTCCTCAACAGGCTGTCGAATCGCAGGGATTCTCGCTCAGCCTGAGGTCCGGTGGTAGCTCCCTGGTCAAATGTTCATGTACCGGCCGCAAATGGCGTTATCGAGACTGTCTCTCATCCCCGGAACACGCGCCAGACGCGCTCTTGTCGCGCATTGACGCTTTCGGCAAACCCCCTGTCGTTTTTGCACCGGGGCGCCTCGGGGCACAGGCATATGCTGGCCTCAAAGCGCCGGCAGAAGGTTTGGCGCGACCCAACTCTATAAAAGGGGACAGCCTGATGAGCCCAGCCGAATTACACGCCGACAGCATCGTCATCGATGGCCTGATCATCGCCAAATGGAACCGCGAGCTGTTCGAAGACATGCGCAAAGGCGGCCTCACTGCGGCCAACTGCACGGTGTCGGTCTGGGAAGGGTTCAAGGCTACTGTCGACAACATTGCGTCCAGCCAGAAGCTGATCCGCGACAACAGCGACCTGGTGATGCCGGTGCGCACCACCGCCGACATCCGCAAGGCCAAGGAGCTGGGCAAGACCGGCATCCTCTTCGGCTTCCAGAACGCCCATGCGTTCGAAGACCAGATCGCTTATGTGGACGTGTTCAAGCAGCTGGGCGTGGGCATCGTGCAGATGTGCTACAACACCCAGAACCTGGTTGGCACCGGCTGCTACGAGCGTGACGGCGGGCTGTCCGGCTTCGGTCGCGAGATCGTTGCCGAGATGAACCGTGTCGGCATCATGTGCGACCTGTCCCACGTCGGCTCCAAGACTTCCGAAGAAGTCATCCTCGAATCGAAAAAGCCGGTGTGCTACTCGCACTGCCTGCCCTCGGGCCTGAAAGAGCACCCGCGCAACAAGTCGGACGAAGAGCTGAAGTTCATCGCCGATCACGGCGGTTTCGTCGGCGTCACCATGTTCGCGCCGTTCCTGGCCAAAGGCATTGATTCGACCATCGATGACTACGCCGAAGCCATCGAGTACACCATGAACATCGTCGGTGAAGACGCCATCGGTATCGGTACTGACTTCACCCAGGGTCACGGCCAGGACTTCTTCGAATACCTGACCCATGACAAGGGCTACGCCCGCCGCCTGACCAACTTCGGCAAGATCATCAACCCGCTGGGCATTCGCACCGTCGGCGAATTCCCCAACCTCACCGAGACCTTGCTCAAGCGCGGCCACTCCGAGCGTGTGGTGCGCAAGATCATGGGCGAGAACTGGGTAAACGTCCTCAAGGATGTCTGGGGCGAGTAAGCCGCTCTCCAAGCCTGATAGCCCCTGCCAGCAACGCCGGGGCACCCACAAAAAATTTTTATGGAGTTGAGTTTCCATGGCCAAAATCGCCCCGCAATTGCCAATCGAAGTCGACAGCGAGACCGGTGTCTGGACCAGCGACGCCTTGCCGATGCTGTATGTGCCTCGTCATTTCTTCGTCAATAACCATATGGGCATCGAGGAAGTGCTGGGCGCCGACGCCTATGCCGAAATCCTCTACAAGGCTGGCTACAAGTCCGCCTGGCACTGGTGTGAGAAAGAGGCCGAGTGCCATGGCCTGGAAGGCGTAGCGGTGTTCGAGCACTACATGAAGCGCCTGAGCCAGCGTGGCTGGGGCCTGTTCGAGATCCAGGATATCGACCTGGATAAAGGTACCTGCAGCGTCAAGCTCAAGCACTCTGCGTTCGTGTACGTCTATGGCAAGTGCGGCCGCAAGGTCGACTACATGTTCACCGGCTGGTTCGCCGGCGCGATGGACCAGATTCTCGCTGCCCGCGGCAGCAAGATCCGCACCGTGGCCGAACAGGTCTATGGCGGGTCGGAAGAAGGCCACGAAGATGGCCTGTTCGTTACAAAGCCGTTGTAAGCCGGAGATAGCGTCATGGCATTCGAAGCAATGTTCCAGCCGATTCAGATCGGCAAACTGACCATCCGCAACCGTGTGCTCAGCACCGCGCACGCCGAGGTCTACGCCACTGACGGCGGCATGACGACCGACCGCTATGTGAAGTACTACGAAGAGAAGGCCAAGGGCGGCATCGGCCTGGCCATCTGTGGCGGCTCGTCGGTGGTGGCCATCGACAGCCCGCAGGAATGGTGGGCATCGGTCAACCTGTCGACCGACCGCATCATCCCGCACTTCCAGAATCTTGCCGACGCCATGCACAAGCATGGCGCCAAGATCATGATCCAGATTACCCACATGGGCCGTCGCTCGCGTTGGGACGGCTTCAACTGGCCGACGCTGATGTCGCCATCGGGCATTCGCGAACCTGTGCACCGCGCCACCTGCAAAACCATCGAGGTGGAAGAGATCTGGCGGGTAATCGGCAACTACGCGCAGGCTGCGCGTCGCGCCAAAGAGGGCGGCCTGGACGGCGTGGAATTGTCGGCGGTGCACCAGCACATGATCGACCAGTTCTGGAGCCCACGGGTCAACAAGCGTACCGACGAATGGGGCGGTACCTTTGAAGGCCGCATGAAATTCGGCCTGGAAGTACTGAAAGCCGTGCGCGCCGAAGTGGGTGACGACTTCTGTGTGGGCATGCGTATCTGTGGTGACGAGTTCCACCCCGATGGCCTCAGCCACGAGGACATGAAGCAGATCGCCGCCTACTACGACGCCACCGGCATGCTCGACTTCATCGGTGTGGTCGGCTCGGGTTGCGATACTCACAACACCCTGGCCAACGTCATCCCCAACATGAGCTACCCGCCGGAGCCGTTCCTGCACCTGGCGGCCGGTATCAAGGAAGTGGTCAAGGTCCCGGTGCTGCACGCGCAGAACATCAAAGACCCGAACCAGGCCACGCGCATCCTTGAAGGCGGCTACGTGGACATGGTCGGCATGACCCGTGCGCACATGGCAGACCCGCACCTGATCGCCAAGATCAAGATGGGCCAGATCGACCAGATCAAGCAGTGCGTCGGTGCCAACTACTGCATCGACCGCCAGTACCAGGGCCTCGATGTGCTGTGCATCCAGAACGCCGCGACCTCCCGTGAATACATGGGTGTGCCGCACATCATCGAGAAGACCACCGGCGTCAAGCGCAAGGTGGTGGTGGTTGGCGCAGGCCCTGCGGGCATGGAAGCGGCCCGTGTGGCTGCTGAACGCGGCCACGATGTGACCCTGTTCGAGAAGAGGGACCAGATCGGCGGGCAGATCACCATTGCCGCCAAGGCCCCGCAGCGTGACCAGATTGCCGGTATCACCCGCTGGTACCAGCTTGAGCTGGCTCGCCTGAAAGTCGACTTGCGCCTGGGCACTGCCGCTGATGTGGCCGCCATCCAGGACCTGCGCCCGGACGTCATCGTGCTGGCCGTAGGTGGGCACTCGTTCCTGGAGCAGAACGAGCACTGGGGCGCCGCTGAAGGGCTGGTGGTCAGCAGCTGGGATGTGCTCGATGGCAAGGTAGCGCCGGGCAAGAACGTGCTGGTGTACGACACCATCTGCGAATTCACCGGTATGTCGGTGGCCGACTTCATCGCCGACAAAGGTAGCCAGGTCGAGATCGTCACCGACGACATCAAGCCAGGCGTGGCCATGGGTGGTACCACTTTCCCCACCTACTACCGCAGCATGTACCCCAAAGAAGTGATCATGACCGGCGACATGATGCTGGAAAAGGTCTACCGCGAAGGCGACAAGCTGGTGGCGGTACTGGAGAACGAATACACCGGCGCCAAGGAAGAGCGCGTGGTCGATCAGGTAGTGGTCGAGAACGGCGTGCGCCCTGACGAAGAGCTGTACTACGCGCTCAAGGAAGGTTCGCGCAACAAGGGCCAGATCGACGTGGAGGCGCTGTTCGCCATCAAGCCACAGCCGATCCTGAGCCAGCCGGGCGAAGGCTACCTGTTGTATCGCATCGGCGACTGCGTGGCCCAGCGCAACGTGCATGCGGCGATCTACGACGCCTTGCGCCTCTGCAAGGACTTCTGATCGTTAACAGTCGCCGCCATCGGGCGCGATCCCTGTAGGAGCGGGTTTACCCGCGAATGCGTCAGCACTGACAACACTGTTGCCTGACCGGACGCATTCGCGGGTGAACCCGCTCTTACATGGGGCCAGTCTCGCCCTCTGGTCGGCGCAAGAATCCAGCTGTTTGTGGGAGTCTCCCATGTTGAACACCCTTCTACCCATCCTGCTGTTCGCTGCCCTTGGCCTGGCAGTGCTCGGTGCCTTGCGCCGGGTGCGCATGTGGCGCCGTGGCCGGCCGTCCAAGGTCAACCTGATCGGCGGCCTGCTGGCCATGCCGCGCCGCTACCTGGTGGACCTGCACCACGTGGTTGAGCGCGACAAATACATGTCCAAGACCCACGTGGCCACTGCGGGCGGCTTTGTGCTGTCTGCTGCCCTGGCCATTCTGGTGCATGGTTTTGGCCTGCAGAGCAAGATCCTCGGCTACGCACTGCTGGTAGCCACGGTGATCATGTTCACTGGTGCCATCTTTGTCTTCAAACGCCGCCTCAACCCGCCTTCTCGCCTGTCCAAGGGCCCGTGGATGCGCCTGCCGAAGAGTTTGCTGGCGTTCGCTGTGAGCTTCTTCATTGCCACCCTGCCGGTCGCCGGTATCCTGCCGGCCAACACCGGAGGCTGGGTGATGGTCGCCATTCTGGGCCTGGGTGTGCTGTGGGGTGTGTCGGAGCTGTTCTTTGGCATGACCTGGGGCGGCCCGATGAAGCACGCCTTCGCCGGTGCCTTGCACCTGGCCTGGCACCGCCGTGCCGATCGCTTCGGCGGCGGCCGCTCCACCGGCCTAAAGCCGCTGGATCTGGAAGACCCGAACGCCCCTCTGGGTGTGGAAAAACCGGTGGACTTCACCTGGAACCAGCTGCTGGGCTTCGATGCCTGCGTGCAGTGCGGTAAATGTGAAGCCATGTGCCCGGCCTTTGCCGCTGGCCAGCCGCTGAACCCGAAAAAACTCATCCAGGACATGGTCATCGGCCTTGCCGGTGGCACTGACGCGCAATTCGCCGGTAGCCCGTACCCTGGCAAACCGATCGGCGAACACGGCGGCAATCCGCACCAGCCGATCGTCAATGGCCTGGTCGACGCCGAAACACTGTGGTCCTGCACCACCTGCCGTGCCTGCGTCGAAGAGTGCCCGATGATGATCGAGCACGTCGATGCCATCGTCGACATGCGCCGCCACCTCACCCTGGAAAAGGGCGCTACCCCGAACAAGGGCGCCGAGGTGCTGGACAACCTGATCGCCACCGACAACCCCGGCGGCTTCGCCCCCGGCGGGCGGATGAACTGGGCTGCCGACCTTAACCTGCAACTGCTGTCTGAAGTCAAAGCGACCGAAGTGTTGTTCTGGGTTGGCGATGGTGCCTTCGACATGCGTAACCAGCGCACTTTGCGTTCGTTTGTCAAAGTGTTGAAAGCCTCGGGTGTGGATTTTGCCGTACTCGGCCTGGAAGAGCGCGACAGCGGCGACGTGGCGCGCCGCTTGGGCGATGAGGCAACCTTCCAGCAACTGGCCAAGCGCAACATCCAGACCTTGGCGAAATACAAGTTCCAGCGCATCGTCACCTGCGATCCGCACAGCTTCCATGTGCTGAAGAACGAATACGGCGCCCTGGGCGGTGACTACCAGGTGCAGCACCACAGCACCTACATCGCCGAACTGATCGCGGCCAAGAAGCTCAACCTTGGCCAGCACAAGGGCGGCAGCGTCACCTACCATGATCCGTGCTACCTGGGCCGTTACAACGGCGAGTACGAAGCCCCGCGCGAAGTGCTCAAGGCGCTGGGAATCGAGGTGCGCGAGATGCAGCGCTCGGGCTTCCGTTCCCGTTGCTGCGGTGGCGGTGGCGGGGCGCCGATCACTGACATCCCTGGCAAGCAGCGTATTCCCGATATGCGCATGGACGACATCCGTGAGACCGAGGCCGAGCTGGTAGCTGTGGGGTGCCCACAGTGCACCGCCATGCTTGAAGGTGTGGTCGAACCGCGCCCACAGATCAAGGACTTGGCTGAACTGGTAGCCGACGTGCTGATCGAGGAGGACGGCTCCACTGTCCCAAAGCCGCAAACGGCTAAACGTGAACCTGCGGAGGTGCACTGATGAGCGACATTATCCGCCGCGACCCACGCGCCGAGTGGATCGCCCGTAACCGTCTGCACCCGCTGCATGCTGCGATGCAGACGCAACAGACCAGCTGGATGGGGCCCAACGGCATCATCCGCAAGAACCCGCATGCGATTGCCGCGGGCTTTGTCGGCCCGGCCGGCATCAAGCGTATCGATCGCAGCGGCGCCCAGCAGGGCACCGGTGCGGGTGGACGGCGCACGGCAGCGGTCGAGGTCAAGTTGCCATTGCACCAGGTGCCGGAGCCGGCGTTCTACATTGCCGTTGTGCCGGACATGGTTGGTGGCCGCCTGAGCAGCCACGACCGCGACCTGCTCGGCCTGGCTCACAGCCTGGCCGGCAGCGACGGGGCAGTGCTGGCCGTGGTGTTCAACGAGCACAAGGAAAGCAACTTTTCCACAGCCGGTGTCGACCGCCTGCTGGTTATCGAAGGCGAGGCCTTTGAAGGTTATGCACCGGAGCAACTGGTGCAAGGCCTGCGGACTGTGGATAACCAGTTCACGCCGCGCCACTGGCTGCTGCCCGACAGCCGCACCGGTGGCGGTGAACTGGGTCGGCGCCTGGGCGCAGCGCTGGGCGAGCGCCCGGCAACGCGGGTATGGCAGGTCAAGGACGGCCAGTGCATCGGCCGCGCCGGTGCCGGCCAGCAAGACCTGCAACGCGCCGTGCCGCGTCTGATCCTGGCGGCGGCCGAGTGCGCCGAACCGGTCAGCGAAACCCGTCACGAAGCCTTGCCGGTGGAGTTGTCCACAGGTGTGGTGCGCAGCCTGCCGCGCATCGAAGACCTTGGTTCGGTGGCCGTCGATCCGGCCACCATTGCCATGGCCGAAGCCGAGTTCATCGTCTCGGGCGGCAACGGTGTCAAGGACTGGGACCTGTACCACAAGGCCACTGCAGCCCTCGGCGCTACCGAAGGTGCCTCGCGGGTGGCAGTGGACGACGGCTTCATGCCGCGTAACCGCCAGGTGGGGGCTACCGGCACCTGGGTTACCGCGCGTGTCTACGTGGCTGTGGGTATCTCGGGCGCGATCCAGCACCTGCAGGGTATCGGTGCCTGCGACAAGGTGGTGGCGATCAACATGGATCCGGGCTGCGACATGATCAAACGGGCTGACCTGTCGGTGATTGGCGACAGCTCGGCGATTCTCAAGGCGCTGATCGAGGCTGTGGACAACTTCCGCAGCGGCGGCCATCGCGACGCGGCATAAGGGCACGAGCATGAGTACGAAAGTGATCAGCCTGGTTTCCATTGGTGCCCACCCCAGCTCTGGCCGCGCCCGCCGCGCCGAGCAGGATGCCCGCGCCGTGGAGCTGGGTTTGCAGCTGGCTGGGGATAACTTGCAGGTGGTGCATGCGGGCGACCCGCGTGAAGAGGCGCTGCGCGCCTACCTGGGCATGGGCCTGGACCACCTCGACGTGCTGGAGCAACCGGCCGGTGCCGATGTGCTGGGCGTGCTGGGCGATTATCTGCGCGACGCCGGGGCCCAGTTGGTGCTGACCGGCAGCCAGGCCGAGACTGGCGAGGGTTCGGGCATGTTGCCGTTCCTGTTGGCCGAAAAGCTTGGCTGGCCACTGATTGTCGGGTTGGCCGAGGTGGAGTCGATCGATAACGGTACCGCCCAGGTGTTGCAGGCTTTGCCACGTGGTCAGCGGCGTCGGCTGAAGGTGCGCCTGCCATTGCTGGCGACTGTGGATAACGCTGCGCCCAAGCCGCGCCAGAGCGCTTTTGGGCCTGCGCGCCGGGGGGTGTTGGCGGCGCGTAATGTGGCCATCGTCGAAGACGAATTGTTGGCCGAAGCCGAGCTGCAACCGGCCCGGCCTCGACCCAAGCGCTTGAAGGTGATCAAGGCCAAGAGCGGCGCCGATCGGATGAAGGCGGCAACCGCCAAGGCCAGTGGCGGTGGTGGCAAGGTGATGAAGGACGTTTCGCCGCAAGAAGGCGCTGAGGCGATCCTCAAGCTGCTGGTGGAAGAGGGTGTCCTGCGCTGAAGCAGCAGGGCTAGAGGTCTCTTTGTGGGAGCGTCCCGGCAAGGCCGCTCCCCTCATTCAATACTCAGCATCGAGCGAGCGCTTTTGCCCACCGAATCTGTTCGCCAAGGTGTGGATAAAGTGTTTGTGCATGTCTACAGGCCTGTTGTGACGGGCTCTCCAAGGTTTTGGTCAAAAAACGATCAGGCACTCTTCCAATCTTCGCATGCGCGTATGTCAGCATTTTTCTGATTTTGCCCACAATCGCTGTTAGCCGGTCTGTGGATAATCTGTTCGGTTACGGCTGCAGGCTGCGTAGTTGAAGGCCTGGAGAGATTTGTTCAAAAAATGATCAATATCAACTTGATCCTACTCAATCCTTGCTAATCATGGCCTTGAGCCGTTTATCCACAACCGATTGCATTAAATTATTGGGTTGCTCACAAAGTCTGTTGGTGTCTCTGTGGACAAGGTGTATGAACTCCGCTGTAGCCCAGTGATAATGCGGGCTAGGCCAATATGATCAAATAATGATCAGTATCGTGCCTGACATTTTTGCCAGTACTCAAGCACACGATCGCTCATTACCCTGTCCACATTATGCAAGTAGTGTGGATAACCATGACGACATGCCTGCTTGACATCGACCAGCAGCAATCGGGATTGGGGGCGGGATATTACGAGCCGCGCGCCTACTCGCCTTACGGTGGCATGAGTGCAGTCTCGGTACGAGGTCTGGCTTTCAGCGGCCAGTACCTGGATCTGGTGACAGGTAGCTATCCATTGGGCAATGGCCATCGATTCTACCGGCCGAGCCTCAGGCGGTTCATAAGCCCTGACGTGTTAAGCCCGTTCGGAAAGGGCGGGCTCAATGCCTACGCCTACTGCCAAGGTGACCCTGTAAACTTTGCTGACCCTAGTGGTCGTTTCCCCGCCATCATTGCGCCAGTCAGAAACCTCGTCACGGGAGTGATCAACCTAGGCATCAGTGTCGTGAAAATGTACCGAAACTACCGTACAGGGCGAGACTTCGCCCTCAATAGTGGTTACCCGGCGAGCCGCTCAGGGGTTTTCACGTACGGTACGTCGGAGCATGCGGTCGCGCGATGGTCTGTAGCGGACAAGGTGGTGTCGGCCGCGGGAAGCATCAGCGCCTCATTGAGTATTGGTACGGCTACCGCGCGGTTGATTACACCGGGATCCGAGGTGTTGGCGTGGGTTGATTTTGGGGTGGCCTCATTCGCCACAGTTTTGTCAGCTTATGAGCTTTACGGATTGGCAACGTCGTCTGCCGAGCGGCGCTATCCCATACAGCCGGTGGCTTATGAGATGCGTAGGGGAGTGCAGCCTTAAGATGCAGTGGCGTGAAAGCGCCATGCTTCGGTCGCCGAAGCATGGCGGGTGTATCAGTTACTACTGCGCCTGCACTTCTTTCAGGTATGGCGCCGGCTCTGCCCCCAGGTTGTTCAGCACGCGCTGGCTGTACCAGTCAATGAAATTCACCACACCAAACTCGTAAGTCTTCGAGTAAGGGCCAGGCTGGTACGCCGTGGAGTTGATACCGCGCTGGTTCTCTTCGGCCAGACGACGGTCCTGGTCGTTGGTGGCGTCCCACACCTTGCGCATGTTCTCGGGGTTGTAGTCCACACCCTCGACGGCATCCTTGTGCACCAGCCACTTGGTGGTGACCATGGTTTCCTGCGCACTGATCGGCCACACGGTGAACACGATCATGTGGTCGCCCATGCAGTGGTTCCAGGAGTGCGGCAGGTGCAGGATGCGCATCGAGCCAAGGTCCGGGTTCTTGATGCGACCCATCAGCTTCTGGCAGGCCTGCTTGCCGTCCATGGTCATCGACACGGTGCCCTTGAGCAGTGGCATGCGCACGATACGGTTACGCAGGCCGTGGCTCTTGTGCAGATACGGGATCTTCTCGGCTTCCCAGGCAGCGGCGGAGGCGGCCACGTGGTCCTTGAATTCCTGGCTGGCGCGCGGGTCGTTGGTGTCGTCCCACTCCAACAGGGTTTGCAGCAGTTCCGGGTGCGAACCGTTGCAGTGGTAGCACTCGCGGTTGTTTTCCAGCACCAGCTTCCAGTTGGCCTTTTCCATCAAGGTGGTTTGCACCGCCACCTTGGTGTTCTCCATGTCGTACGGTTCCATGTAAT
Source organism: Pseudomonas sp. yb_5 (assembly GCF_043103865.1). NCBI lineage: Bacteria > Pseudomonadati > Pseudomonadota > Gammaproteobacteria > Pseudomonadales > Pseudomonadaceae > Pseudomonas > Pseudomonas sp. yb_5. The sequence goes on along the minus strand of NZ_JBICKE010000082.1, from coordinate 4,574 downwards.
GGTCCAGGGTGGCCAGGAACTCGTCGATGGCAGGCGGGTTTTCCGCCAGGCTGATGAAGATGTAGCCGCCGGCAACCTTCACGTTCACGGGCTTGAGGCCATACTGGTTCATATCGAAGTCAGCACCCATCTCGGTGCCGGCGAACAGCAGGCGGCCGTCCAGCTCGTAAGTCCACTGGTGATATGGGCACACCAGTTTGGCCACCTTGCCTTTCTCGCTGACGCACAGGCGCGAACCGCGGTGGCGGCAGACGTTGTGGAACGCATGTACCTTGCCTTCGGCACCGCGCACTACAATGATCGGGTTCTTGCCGATCTGCAGGGTGATGTAGTTGCCCTTGGCCGGGATCTCGCAGGTCATGCCGGCGATCAACCATTCTTTATGGAAGATTTCCTGCATGTCGATCTGGAACAGACGCTCGTCGGTGTAGAAAGGCTGGGGTAGCGAGTAGGTGCGCTCGCGGGTCTGCAACATCTCGGCGGTGGCCTTGCGTGCAGGTTCAAGTGGATCGCCCAGGCTCAGGGTTGCGGTGACGTCCATCGTGTATTCCTCGGGGCCGTATGCGGCCGGCAAAAGGTGGCTAATCGTTGTTGTGGTGCCGCAAGGCTGTTTCAGACAAAACAGCGAGTTCTTTTGCCGTGGAGTGTGCGTCCGAAGACGCCGCGAACCGTATCCACGGGCGACATGGCCGATTTGAATAACGACGCGCCAGCCCTTGTGCCACGGGGCTGGTCGCGATAAGCACGTCGATGTCGCAGGCAGGAATGTACGTCGTCTTCAGCTTGCGCATTATCGCAGCCATGAAAAGGGCCATAGTCGGCCGCTGGAGATGAACATGTCCGATACCTTCCTCAATCCGGTCACTACCCAGACCTGGGCCAACGGCCGCCACATCGTGCGCTGCGTCAAGGTCATCCAGGAGACCTGGGACGTGCGCACCTTCTGCTTCATGGCCGACCAGCCGATCATGTTCTTCTTCAAGCCGGGGCAGTTCGTCACCCTGGAGCTGGAGATCGAAGGCAAGCCCGTGATGCGGTCCTACACCATCTCCAGTTCGCCGTCAGTGCCCTACAGCTTCTCGATCACCGTCAAGCGTGTGCCGGGCGGCCTGGTCTCCAACTTCCTGCACGACACCATGCACGAAGGCCTCGAGCTGCCGGTGCACGGCCCTGTGGGCCTGTTCAACGCCATCGACTTCCCGTCGAGCAAGGTGCTGTACCTGTCGGGCGGTGTGGGTATTACCCCGGTGATGTCGATGGCGCGCTGGTTCTACGACACCAACGCCAATGTCGACATGGTGTTCGTGCACAGCGCCCGTTCGCCGAAGGACATCATCTACCACCGCGAGCTGGAGCAGATGGCTTCGCGCATCCCCAACTTCAGCCTGCACATCATTTGCGAAAAGCATGGCCTGGGCGAGCCGTGGGCGGGGTACCGCGGTTACCTGAACCAGCGGCTGATGGAGCTGATCGCGCCGGACTACATGGAGCGCGTGGTGTTCTGCTGCGGCCCGACGCCGTACATGACAGCGGTCAAGCGCCTGCTCGAAGCGGTCGGCTTCGACATGGCGAATTACCATGAGGAATCGTTCGGCGCGACGCCGGCAGAAGCCAAGGCCGATGCCGTGGAGCACGCCGAGCAGGCGGCCGATGCACCGGAGCTGGACGTGTCCGACCTCAATCTGGTGGAGTTCATCGGCAGCGAGAAGAGCATCCGCATCGCCCCGGGCGAGACCGTGCATGCGGCGGCAGCCAAGGTTGGCCTGATGATCCCGAAAGCCTGCGGCATGGGTATCTGCGGCACCTGCAAGGTGCTCAAGCTGGGCGGCGAGGTGGAGATGGAGCACAACGGCGGCATCACCGAAGAGGATGAAGCCGAGGGTTACATCCTGTCGTGCTGCAGCGTGCCGAAAGGGGATGTGCGGATCGATTACTGATCTAGTGGCCAGTCTGGATTCTTCGCGGGCACGCCCGCTCCCACAGGGTCATCGCTATCTTCAGGACTGCGGTGAACCTTGCGGGAGCGGGCGTGCCCGCGAATGCTTCTAGGTGCGGAACCGGGCTACCAGGCCATTGAGGTCTACCGCCAGGCGCGACAGCTCGGCACTCGCCGCGCTGGTCTGATGCGCCCCGGTAGCGCTCTGCACCGACAGGTCGTTGATGTTCACCAGGTTGCGGTCCACTTCCCGCGCTACCTGGGCCTGCTCTTCCGCCGCACTGGCAATCACCAGGTTGCGCTCGTTGATCTGCGCCACCGCGCCGGCGATGGTGTCCAGTGCCATGCCCGCGCCACGGGCGATGTTCAGTGTCGACTCCGCACGCTCGGTGCTGGTGCGCATCGATTCTACCGCCTCTTCCGTACCGCCCTGGATGCTGCCGATCATGCGCTCGATTTCGCTGGTCGACTGTTGGGTACGGTGAGCCAGTGCCCGCACCTCATCCGCCACCACGGCAAAACCACGGCCCGCTTCACCGGCGCGCGCCGCTTCGATGGCTGCGTTGAGCGCCAGCAGGTTGGTCTGGTCGGCCAGGCCACGGATCACGTCGAGCACCTTGCCAATGTCGCGCGACTGCTCGGCCAGGTGGGTGATCAGCTTGGCGGTAGCTTGCACATCACCGCTCATGCGCTCGATTGCACCCACGGTTTCCATCACCAGGTCACGACCATCACCGGTGGAGCGGCTGGCTTCACTGGACGCTTCTGAGGTGCTCACGGCATTGCGCGCCACTTCTTCCACTGCGCTGGTCATTTCGGTGACTGCAGTGGCGGCCTGTTCAATCTCATTGTTCTGCTGCTGCAGGCCACGGGCACTTTCGTCGGTGACGGAATTCAACTCTTCTGCTGCCGAGGCCAGCTGGGTGGCGGAGCCGGCGATCTGCTGCAAGGTGTCGCGCAGCTTGTCCTGCATGCGCGCCATGGCGCGCAACAACCGGGCGGCTTCGTCGGTGCCCTCTGCGCGGATGACGTGGGTCAGGTCGCCGTCGGCGACTTGTTCGGCGCTTTTGAGCGCTTCTTCGATCGGTTTGACGATGCTGCGGGTCAGCAGGAAGGCGCAGGCGAAGGTCAGTACGGTGGCGGCAACCAGCAGGCCGATCACCAGGGCGAAAGCGCTGGCATACTGGCTGGCGGCTTTCTCGTTGGTGGCGCGAGTCTGATCAGTGTTGATGCGTACCAAGGTGTCCATGACCTTGTTGATCTGCTCGGAGTTGGCCAGCAGGTCGCGGTTGACCAGGTCCTGCAGTTCATCCAGGCGGTCGGCCTGGCTCAGTGTGCGCATGCGTGATTCCAGTTGGCGGTACTGGTTGAGCAACTGACCGTACTGGTCGAATGCTGCCTGTTCGTCGGCGGCGATGATCATTGGCAGGTAGGCCTGGCGTGCCCGGTCGATCTGGCTGTTGCGCTGGTCAAGAAGATTGAGGGTATCGCGTTGGGTTGCCGGCTCGCGGTTGAGCAGCAGGCGATAGGAAAGCGTGCGCATGCGCAGGTTCAGCGCGGTGAGTTCGTCGAGGATCTTGATGCTGGGCACGCTGACTTGCTCGATGGCAACGCCCGCCTGGCGGATGTTGCCCATCTGCACCAGGGAGAAGATACCAAGGCCGAGCATCAGCAGGCCGATGAGCGCGAAGCCGAGAAGCGCGCGCGGGGCGATATTCATGTTGCGTAGGGACATGGAGAGGAGGATCCAGGCAAGTGGGAAAAGAGCGACAAAACATGACTTGCCGGGCTATCGGTCGTGACTGGCCAGTCTTGAATGCGTTCGGGGAAAATTGTGCAACCGCTGGCCTTTTCCTGACCGGCGGTTGATCCAGGTCGGAACAAGGGGTCGATTACCCTGTCAATCTGCGGGTCAGACACCTTATGAATCCGATATTTAATGGCGATAGGGCGCACTTTTCTTTATCGTGTGTGCCCCTCGCAACAACCTGAGATAGACCCATGCTGGAAGCTTCCCTGAATCAAATCGAGCAACTGGTCAGCGACCTGATGCAGAAAAACGCTCAACTCATCGAGCAGAACACCGCCCTTGGCCAGGAGCTGGCCCAGGCCAAGGAAGAGAACGAAACCCTGCAGCTGTCGCTGATGGAGCAGGAAGAGAAGAACGGCGCTACCGCAGCACGCATCCAGGCCCTGGTCGAGCGCGCCAGCGCGGGCGTTGTTGGCGCATGAGACTGCAGGAGCAGCCGATCAATGTCGTGTCGATTCTCGGCATCGACTATTCGATCAAGGCGCCCGAAGGCCAGGAAGAAACCCTGGCCCAGGCGGTACGGATGCTCAATAAAGCCCTTAACGAGACCAAGCGTCAGTACCCGACCTTGATCGGTGACAAACTGCTGGTGCTGGCTGCCCTTAACCTGTGCTCCAAACAGGTCGAACTGCAGAAAGAGCATCAGCAGACCCTTGCGCGTACTCAAGCGCAGATCGATGCCACGGTGGATGCCATCGTGCGTACCATCGCTGAGCAATAAGGCCGTACACCGTCCCCGTAGGAGCGGGTTCACCCGCGAATGCGTCAGTGGCTTCAACATCGCATTCGCGGGTAAACCCGCTCCTACAGGCATCAGCAGACCCTTGC
>NZ_JBICKE010000081.1:0-779 GCF_043103865.1 Pseudomonas sp. yb_5 | reverse complement strand
ACCGAAGGGGTGGCGGTCAACTTGGCCACCACCTCACTGATAGTGTCCGAGATCTCAACGGTAGCCGGGCCACCCAAGGCCAGCTTCTCGAAAGTGGCACCCGGAACTGTAGCGTCGATAACACTGAGCGTGATGGAGCCTGCATCGAGATAGACGTCATCGCCCTGAACCGAGGTCTTGTACTCGACTTCGGTCTTACCGGCTTCGATCGTCACGGTGTCGCCGTTCGACAGGGTTACGGTCAACGGACGGTCCAGCGCCTGGCCAACTTTCACAGTAAAGGAAGGTTGCTGGTCTTCGGTCACATTTCCATTGCTGAGAATACTTACGGTGACGGTATCGATGCTGTCATTGATGACAGTCGAGGCTGGAGTCGGATTCGGGGTCAGTTGCTCGAAGTTGCCGCCCGTGGCGTTCTCGATGGTGACGCTGACAGTCGAACCGTTGTTGTAGACGTCATTGGCCGGGGTCTGGAAGTCGACGCTGCCTTGGGTCTTGCCCGCTTCAACGGTGATGACCTGGCCGTTGGACAGGGTCACGGTTACTGGAGTCTGGGCAGGATTGCTCAGGGTCACGGTATAGGTAATCACGCCGCCTTCGGTGACCGATGGGCTCGCCGTCAGGGTCGCAGTGGTGGTATCGACCGAGTCGTTGATCGTGGTCTGAGCAGGGGTCGGATTCGGGGTCAGTTGCTCGAAGTTGCCACCCGTGGCGTTCTCGATGGTGACGCTGACAGTCGAACCGTTGTTGTAGACGTCATTGGCCGGGGTCTGGAAATC